>NZ_JBEZDP010000009.1:155848-226514 GCF_040648395.1 Micromonospora sp. NPDC049151 | reverse complement strand
GCCCGCCTGCGGAGCACCGCTCGGGTGGCCCGGCGTGGGGTAGCCGGGCATCGGGGGGTAGCCGGAGGGCGGGACGGCGGGGCCCCGAACAGCCCGGTCGGCATCGATGTCGGCCGGGCTCCGGCTGCGATACGGTCGCCTGTGCCCTCCGTCACGCACACCCCCTGTTGTAAAGGAAATTTTCCTACTAAGGTGCGGCGGAGAAGGTTAGTGCCAAACGGCCCTGAGGGAGATATGGCGTGAACAGGTGGAAGCGGCTGGCTCCGGTCACCGCCATCGTGGCGTCGGCCGCGTTGGTGCTGACCGCGTGCGGTGGCTCCGGCGACGACGACAGCGCCGCCGACAACAGCAAGCTCACTGTGTGGATGATGGGTGAGGGCGGCGACGCCCAGACCAAGTTCCTCGACGGTGTCGAGGCGGAGTTCAAGAAGAAGCACCCCGAGACCGACGTCGTGGTGCAGTACATCCCCTGGCTCGAAGCGCCGAAGAAGTTCCAGGCCGCGCTGGCCGGCGGCGAGGGCCCGGACGTCACCGAGCTGGGTAACACCGAGACCCAGGGCTGGGCCGCGCAGGAGGCCCTGGCCGACGTCAGCGACAAGTTCAACGGCTGGTCCGAGGGCAAGGACATCCTGCCCGACCTGGTCAAGAACGCCCAGCTGGACGGCAAGCAGTACGGCGTGCCGTGGTACGCCGGCGTACGCGCCGTCTACTATCGCACCGACTGGTTCGCCGAGGCCGGCGTGAAGCCGCCGACGAACTGGGAGGAGATGGTCGCCGCCGCGAAGGCCGTGCAGGCCAAGAAGCCCGGCACCTATGGCATCGCCCTGCCCGGCAACTCCGAGCTGCCGTTCTACTCCTTCCTCTGGGGTGCCGGCGCGGAGATCGCCACCAAGGAGGGCGACAGCTGGAAGTCCGGCTACAACACCCCCGAGGCGCAGAAGGCGGTCAAGTTCTGGACCGACCTGGTGACCGTGCACAAGGTCGCCCCGCCGGCCGCCGCCGGGTGGAACGAGGTCGACGCCCGTACCCAGTTCGCCACCGGCAAGGCCGCCATGGCGTTCGCCGGTAGCTGGCAGGGCGGCGCGATGAAGAAGGACAACCCCGACATCGAGAAGGTGTGGGGCACGTTCCCGATCCCCGGCCCGGACGGCAAGGCCGCCCCGGCGTTCGCCGGCGGCTCCGACATCGCCATCTGGAAGGACAGTAAGCGGGCGGCGCTGGCCTGGGACTACATGACCGTGCTGCTGAGCAAGCAGAAGGACAAGGAGTTCGCCAGCAGCCTCGGCTTCTTCCCGGTCTACCAGGATCTGGTGAGCAGCGGCGACTACGCCAACGACAAGGTGATGGCCGCGTTCGCCACCGCCATCCAGAACACCAAGCTGACCCCGCTCACCCCGAAGTGGGTCGAGGTCAGCCGGACCAAGACGGTGACCCAGGCGATGAACAGCTCGGTCATCAAGGGCCAGAAGACGGTCGAGAAGGCCACCGCCGACGCGGCCACCGAGATCGAAAGCATCCTCAACGCCAAGTGACCACGCTGACCGAGGCCACCGGCGAGGCCGCCGCGCGGGAGACCCCCGCGCGGCGGCGCCGTCGCCGGGTGGACCACCTTCCGTACCTGCTCCTGCTGCCCTGCCTGGCGATCATCGCCGTGTTGCTGCTCTGGCCGCTCGGCCAGGTCGTGTGGATGTCCTTCCACAAGCTGGACAGCGTCCGGCAGCTGCGCGGCGACCGCGAGTGGCCGTGGGTCGGCCTGGCCAACTACGCGCAGATCCTCGGCGACCCGTTCTTCCGTACGGTGCTGCGCAACACGGTGCTGTTCGCGCTCGCCAACGTGGCGCTCACGATGATCCTCGGCACCCTGGTCGGGCTGCTGCTCAACCGCCTGGGCAAGAAGATGGCCACGTTCGTGGCGAGCTGCGTGATGCTCGCCTGGGCCACCCCGGCGCTGACCGGCACGATCGTCTGGAAGTGGATCTTCGACGACACGAGTGGCCTGGTCACCTGGCTGTTCAACAAGCTCCCCGACGGGCTCTCCACGGCCCTGTTCGGGCGCAGCGACTGGACCGGGTACGGCTGGTTCAACGACCCGCTGCTGTTCTTCGCCATCCTGACGCTGGTGGTGGTCTGGCACTCGTTCCCGTTCATCGCGGTGAGCGTGCTGGCCGGGCTCAAGAGCGTGCCGACGGAGTTGCAGGAGGCGGCCCGGGTCGACGGCGCCGGGCCGTGGAAGGTGTTCTGGTCGGTCACGTTCCCGGTCCTGCGGCCGGTCTTCGGCATCCTCGTGGTGCTCTCCACGATCTGGGACTTCAAGGTCTTCACCCAGCAGTTCGTGCTGGCCGGCGGCACCCAGGACCGGTCGACGTTCATGCTGTCGATCTACTCGTACGCGGAGGCGTTCTCGCCGCCGCCCAAGTACGGCCTCGGCTCGGCCATCGCGGTCATCCTCACCGTGATCCTGCTCGTGGTGACCGCCCTGTACGTCCGCATGGTGCTGCGGCAGGAGGACGAATGATGAAGAAGATCGCCCTCAACGGCGCGGGCCTGCTGGTCGCGCTCTTCGCCGCGTTCCCGGTCTACTGGATGGTGGCGACCTCGCTGAAGCCCAACCGGGAGATCTTCTCGTCCACGCCCCGGCCGGTGCCGGCGGAGCCGACGCTGGAGCACTACCGGGAGATCCTCACCGGCAACCTCATCCCGGGCGTGACGTTCGCCGACTTCTTCCTCAACAGCGCGCTCGTCGCGCTGGCGACGGTGCTGCTCAGCGGGCTGGTCGCGCTGCTCGCGGCGACCGCCGTGGCCCGGTTCCGGTTCAAGCTGCGCACCACGTTCCTGATCATGCTGCTGGTGGTGCAGATGATCCCGCTGGAGGCGCTTGTCATCCCGCTGTTCCTGATGATCCAGCGGCTCGGCCTCTACAACACGCTGCCCAGCCTGATCCTCACGTACCTCGGTTTCTCACTGCCGTTCGCGGTCTGGATGCTGCGCGGCTTCGTCGCGGCGGTGCCGAAGGAACTGGAGGAGGCCGCCGCCATCGACGGGGCCAGCCGGGCCCAGACGTTCCGCAAGGTGCTGTTCCCGCTCGTCGCGCCCGGCCTGGTCGCCACCAGCATCTTCTCGTTCATCACCGCCTGGAACGAGCTGATCTTCGCGTTGACCTTCATCAACGACCAGCAGAAGTACACCCTGCCGGTGGCCATGACGTTCTTCTTCGGCCGCGACGACACCGCCTGGGGCTCGGTGATGGCCGCGTCCACGCTGTTCACCCTGCCGGTGATCGTGTTCTTCCTGCTGGTGCAGCGCCGGATGGTCTCCGGTCTGGTCGCCGGAGCGGTGAAGGGCTGAGCGCCGGGGTGATCCGGCGCCGGTCAGGCGGCGAACACCTCGGCGCGCACCTCGGTGGCCGGGTCGCCCTTCACCCGGGCCCAGGAGCCCTGCTCGGCGGTCCACTCCAGGTTGCCGAAGCGGACCTTCTTCACGCCGTGGTCGTCGGCGTGCGAGACCAGCCAGTGCGCGTACCGCCAGCCGTTGCGGTCGTCACCGGCCGGCACGGTGAGCGCGGTCAGGTCCGTCGCCGTGGGCAGCCGGGGCAGCCCCCAGTCCAGCGACAGGCTCTCCAGCACGGCGCTGGCGGCGGCCGGGCCGCGCATCGTCGGCGGTGAGGAGACGGTGCAGGCCACCGCGCCGGTCGCGTGGCCGAGCAGCGCCCGGGTGAGGACCTCCGACTCGTCCGCCCACTTCTCGTACGCCTCGGGGAACGCCGACCGCTGCACCCGCTGGGCGGCGTCGGTGACCCGCATCCGCTCCCAGCCCTTGACCTTCTTCAGCGCGGCGTAGAACTTGTTCGCCGAGTACCGCGGGTCCTGCACCTGCTCCGGGGTGCCCCAGCCCTGGCTCGGGCGCTGCTGGAACAGGCCGAGCGAGTCGCGGTCGCCGTGCGCGATGTTGCGCAGGTGCGATTCCTGGTACGCGGTCGCCAGCGCCACCACCACCGCCCGCTCGGGCATCCTGCGTTGCATCCCGATGGCCGCGATGGTGGCCGCGTTCGCCATCTGGTCGGCGCCGAGCACCACCTCGCCGTCCGCCTTGACCGTGCAGGTCCGGCTGGCCAGCGGCAGCCGCAGGTGCTCGCCGAACTGCTTGGTCACGACATAGACCGCGAGCAGTGCCAGCACGCACACCGCCACACCGGCCGCCACGATCGCCCCTCGCGTCCGCACCCGCACCCCCTGTCCCGACAGTCCGACAAGCGTACGTCCCATCCGCCGGCGCGGGCCTCGGCCGACCGGCGGGCCCCAGGTCGGCTCACCCGGGGCCCGCCGTACGGCTCAGTCGCCGGCGGGCACCCAGGCGGCGGGACGCTTCTCCCGGAACGCCATCACGCCCTCGCGTCCCTCGTCGGAGAGGAAGTACCCGGTGGACAGCGCGGCCAACTCGGCGATCTCGGCCCGCAGGTCAGGCCCGGCGGGCCGGCGCAGCAGCTCCTTCGCCCCGGCCAGCGCCCCGGGCGCGCCCCTGACGAGCGAGTCGCAGTAGCGCGCGACTGCGGCGTCCAGCTCGTCGGCCGGCACCGCGGCGGTGACCAAGCCGATCTCGGCGGCGCGGTGGCCGTCGAACGTGTCGCCGGTCAGGTACAGCTCGGCGGCGGCGCGCTGGCCCAGCCGGGGCAGCACGGTCGCCGAGATCACCGCCGGGATCACCCCGATCCGCACCTCGGTGAACGCGAACGTCGCCTCCCGCGCGCAGACCGCCAGGTCGGCGGCGGCGATCAGGCCCAGCCCGCCGGCCCGGGCCGGGCCGGCCACCTTCGCCACCACCGGCTTCGGGCATTCCCGCACCGCCACCAGCACGTCGCCGAGCATCCCGGCGGGCACGGTGCCGCTGGCGTACGCGGCGGCGGTCTCCTTCAGGTCGGCGCCGGAGCAGAAGACCGGGCCGGTGTGGTCGAGCACGATCGCGCGTACCGCGTCGTCGGCGACCGCGTCGGCCAGCCCGGCCAGCAGCTGGGTCATCAGGGGCGTGGAGAGCGCGTTGCGATTGTGCGGGCTGTCCAGGGTGAGGGTGGTCACCCCACGGGCCGTGGCGACTCGCACGAGAGCGTCCGGAGAGGTCATGCCGGGCACACTAGTGGCCATGCCCGGCGTCCTTCCAGAAGGCGAACCCGTCCCGCGCGACGGATCGCTGCCCGCCACCGCCCGTCGCGCCGTCGGCGCGCGCGGCTTCGGCGTGTACGTCCACGTCCCGTTCTGCGCCAGCCGGTGCGGTTACTGCGACTTCAACACGTACACCGCCGCGGAGCTGGGCGGCGGGGCGAGCCGGGAGACGTACGCCGACTCCGTGCTGGCCGAACTGGCGCTGGCCGCCCGGGTGCTGGGCGACTCGCCGCCGCAGCGGGTGGACACCGTGTTCGTCGGCGGCGGCACGCCGACCCTGCTGCCCGCCGACGACCTGGCCCGGATCCTCGACGGCATCGACCGCGTCTGGGGGCTGGCCGCCGACGCCGAGGTGACCACCGAGGCCAACCCCGAGTCGGTGAGCCCGGAGTCGCTCAAGACGCTGCGGGCGGCCGGCTACACCCGGATCTCGCTGGGCATGCAGTCCGCCGCGCCGGGGGTGCTCGCGGTGCTCGACCGGCGGCACAGCGCGGGCCGGGCCGCCGCCGCCGCGCTGGAGGCCCGCGACGCCGGGTTCGAGCACGTCAACCTGGACCTGATCTACGGCACGCCGGGCGAGACAGCAGAGGACTTCGCCACCTCGCTGGCCCAGGTGGTCGACGCCGGGGTGGACCACGTCAGCGCGTACGCCCTGATCGTGGAGGACGGCACCCGGCTGGCCGCGCGGATGCGCCGGGGCGAGCTGCCGTACCCCTCCGACGATGTGGCGGCGGACCGTTACCTGGCCGCGGAGGAGGCGCTCGGCGCGGCCGGATTCTCCTGGTACGAGGTGTCGAACTGGGCCCGCTCGGCGGCGGCCCGGTGCCGGCACAACCTGCTCTACTGGACCGGCGCCGACTGGTGGGGCCTGGGCCCGGGGGCGCACAGCCACGTCGGCGGCGTGCGCTGGTGGAACGTCAAGCACCCGAGCGCGTACGCGGCGCGGCTGGCCGAGGGCGCCTCGCCCGCACTGGCCCGGGAACAGCTCAGCCCGGGCGAACAGCACATGGAGGACGTGATGCTGCGGGTGCGGCTCGCCTCCGGGCTGCCGCTGGACGTGCTGGACGCCGGCGGCCGGACGGGCGCCGAGCGGGCCCGGGACGCCGGGCTGCTCGACGCCGGGGCGTACGCGCGAGGGCTTGTGGTGCTGACGCTGCGCGGCCGGCTGCTGGCCGACGCGGTGGTACGCGACCTGCTGCCGTGACCGGCACCGGCCGGCCGCCCCCTCGGCCGGCCGGCGGTGTCACTTGACGAAGTTGTAGGTCATCGGATAGCGGTAGAGCACGCCCTCGTTGGCCTTGACCCCGCCGATGATCCCGAAGATCAGCGGCACCAGCCAGACCAGCATCGGGACGAAGAACAGGATCCCGCAGGTGATGACCGTGATCACCCAGGCGAGCACGCTGGCGATGGTCCAGGTGATCTGGAAGTTCAGCGCCGAGACCGCGTGGGCGCGGACGGTCGGCGACTGCTGACCCCGGGTCATCATCGCGATCAGCGGGGCGACCCAGCCGAGCAGGCCGCCGCCGACGATGACACCGGCCGCGCCGCCGAAGTGCGCCACCAGGGCCCACGTCTTCTCGTCGCTGTTCGCGTATCCGGCGGGGCCGTAGCCGCCACCGGCGGGGTAGCCGGCGCCGTAGCCGGGCGTGCCGCCCGGCGGGGGGTAGCCGCCCGGAGGCGGATAGTCGCCGGGCGGGGGATAGCCGCCGGCACCCGGAGCCCCGGACAGTGGAGCGGTGGGCGGTTCGCTGCCCGGCGACGAGCCGTATGGCGCCGACGGGTCGGGCTGGGGTCCGTAGTCCCCTGCCCCCGGTGGGCGAGGAGGTTCAGTCATGGTCGCCACGGTAGGTGCACGGGTCAACTCGCACCAGAGCGACACAGACCGACGATGACCGGCTGTTCGGGCCGATCGGGCCGGGCCGTGTGGCGGGCCGCACCGCGGGTCCGTCAGGCGCTCGTCGCGTCGGCGGGGGTGCCGACGTAGACTGGCACTCGCTACAGTCGAGTGCCAGCCGCCCGGCGGATGTCGCGCGCCGGCCCGACCGAGCTGCGTCAGGAGGTGGGACATGGGTCTCGACGACCGCAAACTCGCCGTGCTGCGCGCGATCGTCGAGGACTACGTCGCCACGCAGGAGCCGGTCGGCAGCAAGGCCCTCGTCGAACGGCACCAGCTCGGTGTCTCGCCGGCCACCGTGCGCAACGACATGGCGGTGCTGGAGGAGGAGGGCTACATCCGGCAGCCGCACACCAGCGCCGGCCGGGTGCCCACCGACCGCGGCTACCGCCTCTTCGTCGACCGGCTCTCCCGGGTCAAGCCGCTGAGCCCGGCCGAGCGTCGGGCGATCGAGCGCTTCCTCGTCGGCGCCGTCGACCTGGACGACGTGGTGCACCGCACGGTCCGGCTGCTCGCGCAGCTCACCCGGCAGGTCGCCGTGGTGCAGTACCCGAGCCTGGCCCGCTCCAAGGTGCGCCACCTGGAGCTGGTGCCGATCTCCACCACCCGGCTGATGGTCGTCATGATCGCCGACACCGGCCGGGTCGAGCAGCGGCTGGTCGAGCTGCCCGCCCCGGTGCCCGCCGACGACGTGACCGACCTGCGCCGGCTGGTGAACGAGAAACTCGTCGGCTGCCAGCTCGCCGAGACGCCGCCGCTGGTGCAGGCGCTCGTCGAGGAGTCCGCGCCGCATCTGCGCCCGGCCATGACGACGCTCTCCACAGTGCTGCTGGAAACCCTCGTGGAACGGCACGAGGAACGCCTCGCGCTGGCCGGGCAGGCCAACCTCACCCGGGGTGGCCTGCTCGACTTCCAGGGTTCGCTGCGGCCCATCCTGGAGGCGCTCGAAGAAGAGGTCGTACTGCTCAAGCTGATCGGCGAGACGGAGCCGAGCACCACCCGGGTGCTCATCGGCGACGAGAACGAATTCGACAACCTGCGGGCCGCCTCGGTGGTCAGCACCGGCTACGGACCGGGCAGCACGATCGTCGGTGGTCTCGGCGTGCTCGGGCCGACCCGGATGGACTACCCCGGCAATATCGCCATGGTGAGAGCCGTGGCACGCTACGTGGGCGAACTGCTGGCCCAGAACTGACCAGTCAGGGCCGACGGCCGGTTCCGGCCGACGACCGGAGCGACGCGAGACGAACATGAGGACACCTAACGCAGTGGCCAGGGACTACTACGGCATTCTCGGCGTGAGCCGGGACGCCTCCGACGACGAGATCAAGCGCGCCTACCGCAAGCTGGCGCGGCAGTTCCACCCGGACGTCAATCCGGACCCGGAGGCCCAGGAGAAGTTCAAGGACATCAACGCCGCGTACGAGGTCCTCTCGGACGACCGGAAGCGGCAGATCGTCGACCTGGGTGGCGACCCGCTCGCCCCGGGCGGCGGTGGCATGGGCGGTCCGGGCGGGCCCGGCGGCGCCGGTCCGTTCGTCGGCTTCCAGGACATCATGGACGCGTTCTTCGGCGGCGCCGCGGGCGGCAGCCGGGGGCCGCGTCCGCGTACCCGCCCCGGCGCGGACGCGATCCTGCGCCTGGAACTGGATCTCAACGAGACCGCGTTCGGTGTCGAGGCGCCGATCACCGTCGACACCGCTGTGCTCTGCACCACCTGCTCCGGCGCCGGCACCGCCGCCGGCACCCACCTGGCGACCTGCGAGGCGTGCGGTGGCCGGGGCGAGGTGCAGTCGGTGCAGCGGACCTTCCTCGGCCAGGTGGTCTCCGCCCGGCCGTGCACCGTCTGCCAGGGCTACGGCACCACCATCCCGCACCCCTGCCCGACGTGCGCCGGTGACGGCCGGGTGCGTACCCGCCGCTCGCTGACCGTCAAGATCCCGGCCGGGGTCGAGGACGGCATGCGGATCCGGCTCGCCCAGCAGGGCGAGGTCGGCCCGGGTGGCGGCACCGCTGGTGACCTCTACGTCGAGATCCACGAGCGGCCGCACGACGTCTACTCCCGCAAGGGCGACGACCTGCACTGCCGGGTCACCGTCCCGATGACCGCCGCCGCGCTCGGCACCCGGCTGACCATCAAGACGCTGGACAGCGAGGAAGCCGTCGACGTCAAGCCCGGCACCCAGCCCGGCAGCACGCTGCGGCTGCGCGCCCGGGGCGTACCGCACCTGCGCGGCACCGGCCGGGGTGACCTCTACGTGCACCTGGACGTGCGTACCCCGACCAAGCTCGACGCCGACCAGGAGCGGATGCTGCGCGACTTCGCCAAGACGCGCGGCGAGGAGGTCGCCGAGCTGACCAAGCAGGGCGGCTTCTTCTCCCGGATGCGCGACGCCTTCAACGGGCACGCCTGAGGTGTCCGCCCCGCTGTTCCTGGTCGAGGCGCTGCCCACCGCTGACACGCTGACGCTGGACGGCCCGGAGGGCCACCACGCGGCCACCGTGCAGCGGCTGCGCGTCGGTGAGGAACTGCTGCTCGCCGACGGCCGGGGCGGCACCGCCGCCGCCGTGGTCACCGCCGTCGGCCGCGGGACGCTCGACCTGCGGGTCACCAGCCGGGGGTACGCGGACGCGCCGGTGCCCCGGCTGGTCGTGGTGCAGGGCATCGCCAAGGGCGACCGGGGCGAACTCGCCGTGCAGGCGATGACCGAGGTCGGGGTGGACGAGATCGTGCCCTGGGCGGCGTCCCGCTCGGTGGCGCAGTGGCGCGGCGAACGGGGCGAACGGGCCCGGCAGAAGTGGGTCGCGACCGCCCGGGAGGCGGCCAAGCAGGCCCGCCGCCCGTGGCTGCCGGTGGTGGCCGGCGCACCTGACGAGTCCACCGCCTCGGTGGCCCGCCGGATCGCCGGTGCGGCCGGCGCGTTCGTGCTGCACGAGGGCGCCCGGGACCGGCTGACCACAGTCGACCTGCCGACGGCCGGCGAGATCGTGCTCGTGGTCGGGCCGGAGGGCGGCATCGCCGATCACGAGCTGGCCACCTTCACCGACGCGGGTGCCCGCCCGGTCCGCCTGGGCCCGACGGTCCTGCGCACGTCCACAGCAGGCGTGGCCGCCCTGACAGTCCTGGCCACCCGCCTGACCCACTGGTAACCCCCCCCCCGGCGTTCTCCCCGCACGCGTCGATCTTGCAGGTTCGGCCCGCGTGGCGTCTCTTTTGTGATGTTTTGCCGGGGCTGAAAGTGCAAGACCGCCGGGGTCGGGGTGGGTCAGGAGCGGAGGTAGGAGGCGCCGTTCAGGTCGATGATCGTGCCTGCCGCCCACTCGGCCTCGGGGCTCGCCAGCCAGTGCACCGCCCCGGCGATCTCCTCCGGCCGGGCGACCCGGTGGAACGGGGACTGGGCGCGTACCGCCTCGCCCCGCTCGGCCTTCAGGTGCTCGTTCGTCATGTCGGTCTCGACGAAACCGGGTGCCACGCAGGCCACCCCGATGCCGTACGGCGCCAGCGCCACCGCCAGCGACTGGGCCATCGCGTTCATCCCCGCCTTGCTGGCCCCGTACGCCGGGTTGGCCGGCTCGCCCCGGAACGCGCCCCGGGACGACACGTTCACGATCCGGCCCCCGCGTTCGCGCATGTGCTGCGCGGCGCACCAGGCGGCGTTCGCGGCGCCGACCAGGTTGGTGTCCAGCACCTCCCGCCACCGTGCCCGCCACTGCTCGTAGCTGCTCTCGAAGACCGGGTGCGGGGGATCGGCCGGCCCGAACACGCCGGCGTTGTTCACCAGCACGTCGAGGCCGCCGAGCCGCTGGGCCGCCTCGTCCACCATGGCGCGTACCGCGTCGGGGTCGGCCATGTCCGCGCGGACCACGACGTGCCCGTCACCGGGCAGTTCGGCGCGCAGCCGCCCGGCCAGCTCGGCCGAGTCCCGGTGGTGGATCGCCACCCGGTCCCCGCTCGCGGCGAACGCCCGCGCCACCGCCCGCCCGATGCCCCGCGAGGCCCCCGTCACCAGCACCGCCCGTCCCGTCATGGCGGCCATCCTGCCGCACCGGGCCGGTCCGTCCGGCGGTGCCCCCGCCGCGCTCTGCGCCCTCTCCTTACACTGCTGCGATGGACTGCCTCTTCTGCCGGATCGTCGCCGGGGAGATCCCGGCCACCATCGTCCGCGAGACCGCCACCACGCTGGCCTTCCGCGACATCGACCCGAAGGCGCCCACCCACGTGCTGGTGATCCCGAAGGAGCACTACGCGGACGTGGCCACGCTGGCCCAGGGCGCACCCGAGCTGGCCGGCGAGGTGCTCCAGACCGCCGCCGTGGTGGCCGAGGAGGAGGGCCTGACCGTGGACGGGTTCCGGCTGATGTTCAACACCGGCCCGTACGGCGGCCAGGAGGTCTTCCACGTGCACGCCCACCTGCTCGGCGGCGCGCCACTCGGCCCGATGCTCTGCCGATGACCGACGTGTCCGACCGGCTCGGCCGGATGGTCCGCCAGGCCCAGGCCACCGGGCGGATCCCGGCGGTTTCGGCCGCCCTGCACCGGGCCGACCGGCCGCTGTGGACGTGCGCCGTCGGCGACACCGGCAACGACACCGCGCTCGGGCCGGAGACGGTGTTCCGGATCGGCTCGGTCACCAAGACCTTCACCGCGGCGCTGGTCATGCAGTGCCGCGACGACGGCCTGCTCGACCTCGACGACCCGATCGGGCGGCACCTCGACCTGCCCGCGCACGGCGACGCGACAGTACGCCGGCTGCTGTCGCACACCGCCGGCCTGCAACGCGAGCCGCACGGCGACGTGTGGGACAGCCTGCGCGCCCCGGCCGTCGACGAGCTGCTGGCCGGCCTGGCCCGGGTCGAGCGGGTGCTGCCCGCCGGTCGCCGCTTCCACTACTCCAACCTCGGCCTGGCGCTGCTCGGCGAGACTGTCGCCCGGCTGCGCGGCGGCACCTGGGCGGAGGTGCTGGCCGACCGGGTGCTCACCCCGCTCGGGCTGACCGCCACCGGCCCGCAGCCGACCGGGCGCGCCGCCACCGGGTTCCTGGTCGACGCGTACTCCGACGAGGCCCACCCGGAACCGCCCACCGACTTCGGCGCGGTGGCCCTCGCCGCGCAGCTCTGGAGCACCGCGACGGACATGGCCCGCTGGGCCGCGTTCCTGGCCGACCCGGCGGCGGTGGACCCGGACGGCGCGGTGCTCGCCGCGACGACGGTCGAGGAGATGCGCTGGCCGCTCACCCCCACCGACGAGTCGGTCTGGTCGGCCGGCTTCGGGCTGGGGCTGATCCTGATCCCGCAGCCGGAGCGGGTGACCCACGTCGGCCACGACGGCGCGATGCCCGGATTCCTCGCCGCCGTCTACGGGCGGCGCGGCGGGCAGGGCACCGCCGGGGCGATGGGTGCCGCGGTGCTCGGCTCGTCCGGCACCGGCGTGGAGGTGTTCGACCTGGCACACCGGCTGCTCGCCGCCGCCGCCGAGCACGACCCGGCGGAGATCGAGCCGTGGCGTCCCGGCCCGCCCGCCCCGGCCCACCTGCGCGGCGTGCTGGGCCGCTGGTGGGGCGAGGGCTTCGAGTACGTCTTCTCCTGGCACGACGGGACGCTGCGGGCGCGGGGCGCGGACGACCCGGCCGGGCGGCCGCCCGCCGTGTTCGCGCCGCTGCCGGACCGGCCGGACGTGTTCCGCACGGTCTCCGGCCGCGAGGCGGGGGAGCTGCTGCGGCTGACCCGCGACGAACGGGGCGTGGTGGTCCGGATGCACTGGGCGACCTACCGCTTCACCCGCGCCCAGGAGACCTTCGACGGGTACGACTTCCGCGCCGGCGGCTGACCGCCGGGCACCCGAAATGGGCGCGGTGCGTACGGTGCCGACCCGATACGATGGAGGTAACCGTACGCCGTGCCAGCAGGGCCCGGCGCCGAGTAGCGGAGAGCAGGTGGCGCAGGGCCCGACGGCCCGACCTATGACCGGCACCCCACCTCCCGGCACGCCGCGTGTGCAGACCAGGATCACGGTCGGAGACCAGAAGATCATGGTGAACCTGCTCGGCGCGGGCGACGAGATCCTGCGGCTCGTCGAGCGCTCGATCGACAGCGACGTCCACGTCCGCGGCAACGAGATCACCATCACCGGCGCCCCGGCCGACAACGCCCTCGCCGAGCGCCTCTTCAGTGAGCTGCTCGAACTGATCGAGAAAGGCGAGACCCTGACCACAGACGCGGTACGGCGTACCGTCGGCATGCTCGAGCAGGGCGGCACCGAGCGGCCCGCCGAAGTGCTGACGCTCAACATCCTCTCCCGGCGCGGCCGCACCATCCGTCCCAAGACGCTGGGCCAGAAGAAGTACGTCGACGCGATCGACGCACACACCATCGTCTTCGGCATCGGCCCGGCGGGTACCGGCAAGACGTACCTGGCCATGGCGAAGGCCGTGCAGGCGCTCCAGGCCAAGCAGGTCAACCGGATCATCCTGACCCGGCCGGCGGTCGAGGCGGGGGAGCGGCTGGGCTTCCTGCCCGGGACCCTGAACGAGAAGATCGACCCCTACCTGCGCCCGCTCTACGACGCGCTGCACGACATGCTCGACCCGGAGACCATCCCGAAGCTGATGGCCGCCGGCACGATCGAGGTGGCGCCGCTGGCATACATGCGCGGGCGGGCCCAGCCCTACGACGCCCGGGTGCTGACCCCGGAGGGCTTCCGGCCGTTCGGCTCGCTCCAGGTCGGTGACCTGGTCATCGGCTCGAACGGGACGCCCACGCCGGTGATCGGCATCTACCCCCAAGGCCAGAAGCAGGTCTACCGGGTCACCACCCAGGACGGCGCGTCCACGCTCTGCTGCGGCGAGCACCTGTGGACCGTAGCCACGCCGGACGACAAACGTCGCGGCCGGCGGCGCACGATCGAGACGCAGGAGATGATCGGCAAGGAGTGGCGAGGCCACACCCGTCGCTACGAACTCCCGCTCGTCGCGCCGGTGCAGATGGAGCCGCGGGCGGTTCCGCTCGACCCGTACGCGCTCGGGCTGCTGCTCGGCGACGGCACGATCTCGTCCCGCGCCACGCCGGCCTTCTGCACTGCCGACCCGGAGCTGGCGACCGCGCTGGAGGATGCGCTCGTCGACATCCAACTGGTTCGCAAGGGTGACTACGACTACGTCCTCCGGCACGTCAACGGGCACCGCGGCGGCGTGATCGTGGCGAACCCGGTGACGGTGGCCGTCCGCGAACTGGGGCTGGCCGGGGCCACCTCGGGCACGAAGTTCGTCCCCGAGGTCTACAAGAACAACAGCGTCGGCGTCCGGCTGGCGGTCCTGCAAGGGCTGCTGGACACCGACGGCGGGCCGGTCACCCAGGCCGGACGCACGTGCCGTGTGCAGTACTCGACCACGTCTCCCCGGTTGTGCGACGACGTGGTCCACCTGGTCGAGTCGCTCGGAGGGGTGGCCACGGCACGGGTTCGTCCCGCCGAGGGACGCAAGCCCGGTCTGGCGAAAGGCCGGCCGGTTCCGTACCGGTCCGACGCCTATGTCGTGGAGATCCGGCTGCCCGCCGGTATCGCGCCGTTCCGCCTGTCGCGCAAGCGCCGGCTCTACGACGAGCACGGCGGTGGCCGACCGATGCGGTTCATCGACTCGATCATCCCGGCAGGGGTGCGGGAGACGATGTGCATCCAGGTCGCGGCGGAGGACTCGCTCTACGTCACCGACGACTTCCTGGTGACTCACAACACGCTCAACGACGCGTTCATCATCCTGGACGAGGCGCAGAACACCACGCCCGAGCAGATGAAGATGTTCCTCACCCGGCTCGGCTTCGGCTCCAAGATCGTCGTCACCGGCGACGTCACCCAGGTGGACCTTCCCGGCGGGACGACCAGCGGCCTGCGGGTGGTCCGGGAGATCCTGAACAACGTCGAGGACGTGCACTTCGCCCAGCTCTCCAGCTCCGACGTGGTGCGCCACAAGCTGGTGGGCGACATCGTCGACGCGTACGCCCGCTGGGACGCCGAGCGGGAGAACCAGCAGGCGCAGAGCGTGCACGCCGTGCCGGGCCGGACGGCCCAGGGCAGCCGGCCGGGCCGGCGCCGCTAACCACCAGAGGAAGACAGTTGTCCATCGAGATCGCCAACGAGTCGGGTGTCGACGTCGACACCGACGCCGTGCTCGCCGTCGCGCGGCACGCCCTCGACGAGATGGGGGTCAACCCCCTCGCCGAGCTGTCCGTGCTGCTCGTCGACATCGAATACATGTCGGAGCTGAACCACCGCTGGATGGGCGGCGACGGCCCGACCGACGTGCTCGCCTTCCCCATGGACGAGGGCAGCGTCGACCACGGCCCGGGTGAGAGCACCCCGGCCGGCGGTGAGCCGGCCCTGCTCGGCGACATCGTGCTCTGCCCGGGGGTGGCGGCCAAGCAGGCCGCCGCGGCCGGGCACTCGGCGGCCGACGAGCTGCACCTGCTCACCGTGCACGGCGTGCTGCACCTGCTCGGTTACGACCACGCCGAGCCCGAGGAGGAGCGGGAGATGTTCGGTCTCCAGGCCCGGCTGCTGGCCAGCTGGCGGTCGACCCGGTCGCGGTGATGGACGCCTTGGCGGCGGTCCGGGCCCCCGCCGGTCTGCCCGATCTCCAGCTGCTGTTCTTCGCCGCCGGGCTGGTGGTGCTCGCCGGCCTGATCGCGATGACCGAGGCGGCGCTGGCAGCGGTCTCGCCGGCCCGCGCCGCCGAACTGACCAGGGACGGCGCGCGCGGCGCTCGCGCCCTCCAGGTGGTCGCCGGTGACGTGGTCCGCCACCTGAACCTGCTGCTCCTGCTGCGGCTGCTGGCCGAGCTGACCGCCACCACGCTCGTCGCGCTGGTGGCCGTCGACACGTTCGGCGCGGGCTGGCGGGCGGCGCTGGTGACGGCGGGCGCGATGACGGTGGTGAGCTTCGTGGCGGTCGGGGTCGGCCCTCGTACGCTCGGCCGTCAGCACGCCTACGCGGTCGGCCGGGCGGTCGCGCCGCTGGTGCGGTGGCTGGGCCGCGCGCTCAACCCGCTGGCGTCGCTGCTGATCCTGATCGGCAACGCGGTCACTCCCGGCAAGGGTTTCCGCGAGGGGCCGTTCGCGACCCAGGTGGAGCTGCGTGAGCTGGTCGACCTGGCCGAGCAGCGCGGGGTGGTGGAGCACGGCGAGCGCCAGATGATCCACTCGGTCTTCGCGCTCGGCGACACCATCGCCCGCGAGGTGATGGTGCCGCGTACCGAGATGGTGTGGATCGAGGAACGCAAGACGCTCGCGCAGGCGCTGGCGTTGTTCCTGCGCTCCGGGTTCTCCCGCATCCCGGTGATCGGCGAGAACGTCGACGACGTGCTCGGTGTGCTCTACCTCAAGGACCTGATCCGGCGGGTGCAGGGCGACCAGGCCGCCCGGCAGATGCCGGTGGCCGAGCTGATGCGCCCGGCCACCTTCGTGCCGGAGTCCAAGCCGGTGGACGACCTGCTCTCGGAGATGCAGGCGGCCCGTAACCACCTGGTCATCGTGGTCGACGAGTACGGCGGCACCGGCGGGCTGGTCACCATCGAGGACATCCTGGAGGAGATCGTCGGGGAGATCACCGACGAGTACGATGTCGAACGCCCGCCGGTCGAGCACCTGCCGGACGGGGCCGTGCGGGTGACCGCGCGGCTGCCGGTGGAGAATCTGGGCGAGCTGTTCGACATCGACCTGCCCACCGACGAGGTGGAGACGGTCGGTGGCCTGCTCGCCCAGGCGCTGGGCCGGGTGCCCATCCCGGGCGCCGAGGCCGAGGTGGCCGGCCTGCGGCTGGTCGCCGAGGGCACGACCGGCCGGCGCAACCGGATAGACACGGTCCTGGTGAGCCGGGTCGACCGGGGCGACGCCCCGGAGGGCACCAACCGAAGTGAGCCGCCCGATTCCCGTGGCGACAACAACCGTTCCGAGGAGAGGCAACCCGCCGATGCCTGAGACACCCGCCGTACCGGCTGCCCTGCCCACCCCCGCCGATCCGGCCGAGCTGAGCGCCGAGGACGCCAAGCTGGTCGTCCTGGCCCGGGGCGCGCGGAGCCGGGTGGCGGCCGTGGAGGGCGCCGCGGTCCGCGACCAGGACGGCCGGACGTACGCGGCGGCGAGCGTGGCGCTGCCGTCGCTGACGCTGACCGCGCTCCAGCTCGCGGTGGCCTCGGCGGTGGCGGCGGGCGCGAGCCGGCTGGAGGCCGCCGTGGTGGTGACCGAGGCGTCGACGCTGGACGGGGCAGGGCACGCCGCCGTGCGGGACCTGTCCGCCGACGCGCCGATCCACGTGGCCGCGCCGGACGGCACCGTCCTCGGCACGGTGGTCGAGTGACCACGCCCGAGGCACGTCCCTACCGGGCCGGTTTCGCCTGTTTCGTCGGGCGGCCGAACGCTGGCAAGTCGACGCTCACCAACGCGATCGTCGGCACCAAGATCGCGATCACCTCGAACAAGCCGCAGACCACCCGGCACATCATCCGGGCGGTGCTGCACCGGCCGGACTCGCAGCTCGTGCTGGTCGACACCCCGGGCCTGCACCGGCCCCGGACGCTGCTCGGCGAACGCCTCAACGACCTGGTACGGGAGACCTGGAGCGAGGTCGACGTGATCGGCCTGTGCGTCCCGGCGAACGAGCCAGTCGGCCGGGGCGACCGATTCATCACCGGCGAGCTGGCCAGCCTCAAGGCCACGGTGCTGGCGGTGGTCACCAAGACCGACCTGGTCGACAAGAAGCGGCTGGCCGAGCAGTTGCTCGCGGTGAGCGAGCTGGGTGAGTTCGCCGACGTGGTGCCGGTCAGCGCGGTCTCCGGCCACCAGGTCGACACGCTCGTCGACGTGATGACCGGCTATCTGCCGTCGTCACCGCAGCTCTACCCGGACGACATGCTCACCGACGACCCGGAGCAGGTGCTGGTGGCGGAGCTGGTCCGCGAGGCGGCGCTGGAGGGCGTCCGCGACGAGTTGCCGCACTCCATCGCCGTGGTGGTCGAGGAGATGATCCCGGAGGGCAACCTCACCAAGATCTACGCCGACGTGTACGTGGAGCGGTCGAGCCAGAAGGCCATCGTGATCGGGCACCGGGGCAGCCGGCTCAAGCATGTGGGCACCACCGCCCGGCGGCAGATCGAGGAGTTGCTCGGCACCCGGGTCTACCTCGACCTGCACGTACGCGTGGCAAAGGACTGGCAGCGCGACCCGAAGCAGTTGCGCAAGCTCGGCTTCTGACCGGCGGCCGGCCACGGCCCGGCGGTAGGTGATCAGGATCAGCCAGACCTATGGGACATCTCACTTTCCATAGGTGTTCTTGGCTGTTTCACAGGGTCCCGGAGCAGGGTAGGGAGCATTGTCTCTGCCCCCGGACCCCGCCGCGAGCTGATGCGAAACCGCTACCTGGACCTGCTTCGCTTCCTGGCCATCCTGCGCGTCGTCACCTACCACGTCACCGGCTACGCCACGCTCACGCTGGTGTTCCCGGCCATGTCGGTGATGTTCGCCCTGGCCGGGTCGCTGATGGCGGCGTCACTCGACCGCAGCGGGGTGCGCGCGGTCGGCCGCCGGCTGCGCCGCCTCCTGCCGTCGCTGTGGGTGGTCGCCGCGGTCTTCGTACCGGCCATGCTGCTCACCGGGCTGACGTTCAGCCCGAAGGTGTTCCTCTGGCTCTTCCCGATCAGTGACCCGCCGGCCAACTACTGGGGTGGGCTGGCGCTCAGCCCGATCTGGTATCTGCGCGACTATCTGTGGTTCGTGCTCGCCTCACCGCTGGTGCTCTGGCTGTTCCGCCGGGCGCCGCTGCCCACGCTCGCCGCGCCGTACCTGCTGCTGATCGCGATCGAGGCCGGCGTCCTGGCGAACCCGCACACGGTGCTGCGCGAGTTCGGCCTCTACTTCGGCGCCTGGCTGCTGGGCTTCGCCCACCACGACGGGCTGCTGCGCCGGATGCGCAACCGGGTGTTGCTGCCGGTGGCCGCTGTGGTCGGCGCCGCCGGGCTGACCTGGATCCTCACCCACCAGGGCCCGCGCGGATACGACATCAACGACATCCCGCTTGGTAACGCGCTCTGGTCGGCCGCGTTCATCCTGGTGGCGATCGGCCGGGCGCCGGTCGGGGTGAGCTGGGTCGACCGGGTGCCGGCGTTCGGCCGGGCGGTGACGGTGGTGAACCGGCGCGCGCTGACGATCTACCTGTGGCACATGCCGTTCGTGGTGGCGCTCACCCCGCTGGTCGGCCTGGTCGGCTGGTCGCCCCGCGACCCGGTGGGCCTGTGGCTGCGGGTGGGGCTGGTCTTCGCCCTCGTCGGCGTGGTGACGCTGATGGTCGGCTGGGTCGAGGACGTGGCGGCCCGGCGTACCCCCGAACTGCTTCCCGGCAAGCCGCGGCGGACGGTGGCCGACCGGGCGGCGGCCGCTCCGGCCAGCCCGGCCCCCGCCGGTGCGGAGGACGCGCTGGTGAGCGTCAGCGCCCGGGTGCCGGCGCCGCGCCGCCCGGCCGAGGCCCCCGTGCGCCCCGGCCGGGACAGCGCCCCGGCGTCCCGGCGGGACGGGCCCGGCTGAGCACCACCGGGTACGGCCCCGGTCCTCACGACGTCCGCGACCGCCCGGCCGCCTGTCCCCGTTGATCATGAGGTTGGCGGCAGTTCGTGCCCGATTTGTCGCCGCCAACGTCATGATCGCCGAGGTGAGGGCGGGGTCGCGGCACCAGTTCGGGGGAGTGGGGGTGTCGGGGGTGCGTGGATGCAGTCACCCGGCCGGACGCCGTCGGCTCAGCGCGTGCTGACCGTGACGTTGCCGCTGGTGGCGGACGCTTCGAGCTGGATCGACGCGGTCGGGTCGTCGGTGACGCGCACGTCGGTGTCGCCGGAGGTGGCGGTGGCGCGCACCCGGTAGCGGCCGGCCGGTACGGCCAGGTCGACGTCTCCGCTGGTGGCGTGCAGCCGGGCCGGAGCCGGCTGGTCCAGTTCGACGACGATGTTGCCGGAGGTGGTCTCCACGTCGGCGGCGGAGGCGAGCCGGCGGGCCTCGATGTCGCCGGAGCGGGCCCGCAGCCGCACCGGGCCGGCCGCCTCGACGACCCGCATGTTGCCCGACGTGGTGGACGCCCGGACCTCGCCGGTGGCGCCCCTGACGGTCAGGTCGCCGGAGCTGAGCGTGAAGTCGACCGCGCCGACGTCGGTGAGGTCGACGTTGCCGGATCCGGTGCCGCCGCGTACCACCACGCCGGGCGGCGCTGTCACCTCCCAGGAGATGCTGCACCGGTGCCCGCAGTCGGTGGGCAGGACGAGTTCGTCGCCCTTGATCTCGTACCGGCTGGTCGGCTCGTCGCCCTGGTAGCGGACCACGCGCTTGACGCGTACCTGGTCGGCGGGGCCGTTGGCCCGGACCACCACGTCGCCGGCACCGTCGTCGTCCACGGTGATCTTCGTGATCTTCGTCCGCTCGGTGTGGTCGTAGTCGAGCCGGCGGAACGAGAGCGTGTCACACCCGGCGAGCACGATGAGCGTGGTGGCCGCGGTGGCGGCCACCACGCCACGCAGCCGGGGTGCGGTGCGGAGCGAAGCCATGGCCAGCACACTAGGACCGGCCGGACGCCCGGCACATCGGGGATCGCCCGACGGTCCACCCCGAGCCGACCCTGAGATCGCACCCGGAGGGAGAATGGCCTGATGGCCGGGTACCGCCGACAGCTCTACCGCGACGACGCGGTGGTGCTGCGTGTGCAGAAGCTGGGCGAGTCCGACCGGATCATCACCCTGTTCACCCGCCGGCACGGCCGGTTGCGCGCGGTGGCCCGGGGCGTGCGGCGCACCACGAGCCGCTTCGGCGCGCGGCTGGAGCCGTTCGGGCACGTCGACCTCCAGCTCGCCGGTGACCCCAAGGGCAACCAGGGCAGCTCGCTGCACACCGTCAGCCAGGTCGAGGCGATCGAGCTGTACGGCAAGCGCTTCCTCGGCGACTACCCCCGCTACACGGCGGCCAGCGCGATAGCCGAGACCGCCGAGCGGCTCACCCCGGTCGAGCGGGAGCCCTCGCTGCGGCTGTTCCAGCTCACCCTCGGCGCGATGAAGTCGCTGGCCCGCGGCGAGCACGCCACCACGCTCGTGCTCGACGCGTACCTGCTGCGCGGCATGGCGTTCGCCGGCTGGGCGCCGGCGCTCGCCGCCTGCGCGGTCTGCGGCGAGCCGGGCCGGCACCGCGCGTTCTCCGTACCGGCCGGCGGCGCGGTCTGCCCGGACTGCCGGCCCCCCGGCGCCGCCCACCCCGCGCCCGCCACGCTGGCGCTGATGTCCGCGCTGACCTCCGGCGACTGGGGGTACGCCGACGCCGCCGAGACCGGCGTACGCCGGGAGTGCAGCGGGCTGGTCGCGGCGCACCTCCAGTGGCATCTGGAGCGCGCGCTACGCTCGCTGCCGCTGGTCGACCGGGGCGCCCCGGCGTCCGGCGCGGTCCCGCCGCCCGGCGGCGCGGGGCCGGATGTGGTCCCGCCGCCGCGCTCCGGCGCCGGGCCCGTCGCCGGAGTGAACAGGGAGATGACCGAGTGATCCGATCGACGAGGGCGATCCGCCGCGAGCCGGTGCCGCCGACCCCGCACCCCTCCGGCGCGCGCCCGCCGGCGCTGCCGCCCGCCGCGGTGCCCCGGCACGTCGCCATCGTGATGGACGGCAACGGCCGCTGGGCCAAGGAGCGCGGGCTGCCCCGCACGAAGGGGCACGAGCAGGGCGAGCACAGCCTGTTCGACGCCGTCGAGGGCGCGATCGAGATGGGGATCCCCTACCTGTCGGCGTACGCGTTCTCCACCGAGAACTGGCGGCGCTCGCCGGACGAGGTCCGCTTCCTGATGGGCTTCAACCGCGACGTCATCCGCCGCCGCCGCGACCAGCTGGTCGACCTGGGCGTACGGGTGGTCTGGTCGGGTCGCGCGGGCCGGCTGTGGAAGAGCGTCATCTCCGAGTTGCAGACCGCCGAGGAGATGTCCCGCGGCAACTCGACGCTGACGCTGCAGTTCTGCGTCAACTACGGCGGCCAGGCCGAGATCGCCGACGCCGCCGCCGGGATCGCGCGCGACGTGGCGGCCGGCAAGCTCGACCCGGCCAAGGTGAACGAGAAGACGATCGCGCGGTACCTCTACCACCCCGAGGTGCCCGAGGTCGACCTGTTCCTGCGCCCCTCCGGCGAGCAGCGCATCTCCAACTTCCTGCTCTGGCAGACCGCGTACGCCGAACTGGTCTACCTGGACACGCTCTGGCCCGACTTCGACCGCCGCCACCTCTGGTACGCCTGCGAGCTGTACGCCCAGCGCGACCGCCGCTTCGGCGGCGCACTGCCCAACCCGGTCGCCCCGGGCGTCTGACGTCACGCTTACCGACGCGCCGAGCTGGGTACCGATACCTCCAGACAGCAAACGCGGAGGTGAACCACATGATTCAGAAGCGGATCGCGCAGTGGGCGGTCATGGCGGTCGCCGTGCCGCTGGCGGCGGCCGGCGCGCGCCGGCTCAGCCACACCCTGGAGGCCCGTCGCGGCCCGTCCGGGGTGAGCCGTCTGCTGACCAAGGGCGCCGACCTGGTCCGGCCGCAGAAGGCCAAGCGTCGCCGGTTCTTCTGACCGCGACGCCCGGCCCGACCGAAACGCCCCGCATCCGGCCTTCCCGCCGGGCGCGGGGCGTTTCCGCTCTACGGTCGGCGCAGGCGCGCCGCGAGGCTGCCTGCCCGGCTCACGCCCGCACTTCGGAGCGGTCGCCCGCCCAGCGGGTGTGGAACGAGCCGTCCCGGTCCACCCGGTGGTAGGTGTGCGCGCCGAAGTTGTCCCGCAGGCCCTGGATCAGCGCGGCCGGCAGCCGCTGCGCCCGCAGCGCGTCGAAGTAGGCCAGCGACGACCCGAAGGCCGGGGCCGGCACGCCCGCCCGGGCCGCGTCGGCCACCACCCGTCGCCAGGCCGGTACGCCGTCGCTGACCCGCTCGGCGAACCACGGCGCGACGAGCAGCGTCGACAGGTCCGGCTCCGCGTCGTACGCCTCCCGGATCCGGTCCAGGAAACCGGCCCGGATGATGCAGCCGCCCCGCCAGATGGTGGCGGTGCCGCCCAGGTCGATGTCCCAGTCGTACTCCCGGCTGCCGGCCCGGATGTGGTCGAAGCCCTGCGCGTACGCGACGATCTTGCTGGCCAGCAGCGCGCGGCGCACGTCCTCGACGAAGGTCTCCCGGTCGTCCACCTGCCACTTGTCACCCGCGTCGGCGAACACCCGGCGGGCGGCCTCGCGCTGGTCGGCGTGGCCGGACAGCGACCTGGCGAACGTGGCCTCGGCGATGCCGGTGATCGGGATGCCGAGGTCGAGCGCGCTCTGCACGGTCCAGCGGCCGGTGCCCTTCTGCTCGGCCTGGTCGAGCACCACGTCCACGAACGCCTGGCCGGTGGCCGCGTCGGTGTGGCCGAGCACGTCGGCGGTGATCTCGATGAGGAACGACCCCAGCTCGCCGCCGTTCCACTCCCGGAAGATCTCCGCGATCTCCGCCGGGCTCGCCGACAGCCCGGCCCGCAGCAGGTCGTACGCCTCGGCGATGAGCTGCATGTCGGCGTACTCGATGCCGTTGTGCACCATCTTCACGAAGTGGCCCGCGCCGTCCGGCCCGATGTGCCGGCAGCAGGGCTCGCCGTCCACCTGCGCGGCGATCCGCTCGAAGATCGGCCCGAGCTTGCGGTACGACTCGGCCGAACCGCCGGGCATGATGCTCGGCCCGAGCAGCGCGCCCTCCTCGCCGCCGGACACGCCGGTGCCGACGAAGTGCAGGCCGTGCTCGCGTAGCGCCTCCTCCCTGCGGCGGGTGTCGGCGAAGTGCGCGTTGCCGCAGTCGACGACGATGTCCCCCTCCTCCAGCAGCGGCACCAGCTCGTCGATCACCGCGTCGGTGGGTGCGCCGGCCTTGACCATCACGATCACCGCGCGGGGCCGCTCCAGCGAGGCGACGAAGTCCGCGAGCGACTCCGACGGCACGAACGTGCCCTCGTCGCCGTGCTCGGCGACCAGGCTGCGGGTGCGCTCCGGCGACCGGTTGTGCACCGCCACGGCGAAGCCGTTGCGGGCCAGGTTCCGGGCCAGGTTGCGGCCCATCACCGCCAGACCGGTGACCCCGATCTGCGCCGTCGCCTGCTCTGCCATGCGTACCGCCACCTCTCGTCTGCACTGCTGTGCTGCGACCGTATCGCGGTCGTCGGGAGAGTGGGCGGGGACGTCGACAGGGCGTGACCGGTGGGTGGCCGTGCGTCTGCGGCGCGTTCACGCCTCGCTTTCCGGTAATTCGGGTGCGGGACGTCCGGGCGACGGGATAGCGTTGCCGCATGCGTAAGTGACGTCCCACCTCCGAGCCCGGTCCACCGCCGTCAGTGCCCGTGGACCCGTCCTGCTCCGGGCGTCCGCATTCCTTCCCCGCCACCGTCGGTCGCGGTGTCCGTCGTGATCGGAACGCACCGGAGCCCCCGCTCGGCGCGTCCCGGTCGGCGCGTCCGTACGACAGGAGGCCCGCGAATGCCCGCGAAGCGCAACCCGAAGAAGTCCCGTAAGCCGTCCGCGCCGCAGGTGACCCCGCCGAAGCTCGACGCGCTCACCGCGTCGCCGCCCGCGGTGGTACTCCCGACCGAGCTGGCGGCACCGACCGTGTCTCCGGATGCGGTGTCGCCAGTCCCGGCTGTGCCGGCGGTGTCGCCCTCGGAGTCTCTGGAGACCCCGGTCCTGCCAGGCGCATCCGCGACGCCGCCCAGGTCGGGTCCACCGGCAGGGCGGCAGGCCCGGTTCACCGGGCGCAGCCAGCGCGCCGGCCAGACCCGGTTCTACGCCTTCCGCCGCAGCTGATCGACAGTCCCGTTCCCGGTCAGCCGTCCACCGGGCAGGCCCGTCCAGGGCCTGCCCGAGCGTCCCCGACCCTCGTAGGGGCCATTCCGTACCAACATCTCGCCCGGCCCGGTTGATCATGAGGTTGGCGGCGATAAACCCGGCAACCGGTGCCGTCAACTTCATGGTCAACGGCGCGGATAGGGGAGGGGTCAGCCGATCAAGGGGCGGAAGGTGCCCAGGGCGATGCTTGTGGCCAGGGCGGCGGCAGCCAGGGCGGCGGCGCCTGCGACCAACAGCGCGTCGGCGGCGGTGAAGCGCTGCGGGCGTGCCACAGTGCGCGGGGTACCCGCGTCGAAGCCACGGGCGTCCATCGCCACGGCGAGCCGCGTACCCCGCCGGATCGCGCCGACCAGCAGCGTGAACGCGGTGGACGCGAACAGCCGCAGCTTGGCCAGCGGGTTGCGGCCGGCGTCCACGCCGCGGGCCCGCCGGGCCATGCTGATCATCCGCCACTCCTGCTCCAGCAGCGGCACCATCCGGAAGGCGGCCAGCGCCCCGATGGCGAACCGGGCGGGCGCCTTCGCGTTCTGGATCAGCGCGTCGGCCAGGTCGGTGGGGTCGGTGGTGGCGAACACGACGACGCCGGGCAGCGCCACGGCGAGCATCCGCAGCACCAGGCCCAGCGCCGTGACGAGCACGCCCTCGGTGACCAGGACCGGGCCGGCCTCGACGAGCACCCGGCCGGAGCGGTCGGCGGCGAAGAGCACCAGCGTGACCAGGATGCCGACGGCACCGGCGAGCAGCGGCCAGGCCCGCCGGGCGAGCACCCGGTAGCGGACGCCGAACAGCGGCAGCACCGCGAGTTCGACGGCGATGGCGACGGCCGGGGCGACCGGGTCGAGCGTCGCCACCAGGATGACTGTGAAGACCAGCGCGGCGGCCAGCTTGGCCACCGGGTTGCGCCGGGCCAGCGCCGCACCGGGCGCGGCGACCGGTTCGAGGTCGATCACGGGACCACCCCGGCGGAGGAGCGGTCCACTGTGAGCGTGCGGTCGGCCAGCGCGGCCACGAAGTCCGCGTCGTGGGTCACCGCGACCACACCGTGCCCGGCGTCGCGCAGCCCGGCCAGCAGGTCGACCAGCTCCAGCCAGGTGCGCCGGTCCTGGCCGAACGTCGGCTCGTCGCAGATCAGCAGGCGGGGCGCGGTGGCCAGGGCCGTCGCCACGCTCAGCCGCCGCGCCTCACCACCGGAGAGGGTGTACGGGTTGGCGCCGGCCAGCCGGTCCAGCCGCAGCCGGTGCAGCAACTCGTCCACGGTGGCGGTCACCGCCGTCTCGGGCTGCCCGGTGCGGCGCGGGCCGAGCGCCAGCTCGTCGCGGACGGTGGCGGTGACGAACTGGTGCTCCGGGTCTTGGAACACCGACCCGATCCGGCGTACCAGCGCGGGCGCCCGCCAGCGGTGCGGGGGAGTGCGCGCGTCCCGCCCGGCCAGTTCCGCCGACGCGGTGACCGCGCCCGTTCCGGGTCTCAGCAGGCCGCCCAGGAGCAGCGCCAGCGTCGACTTGCCCGCACCGTTGGGGCCGAGGACGGCGAGCGCCTCGCTGGCGCGTACCCGGAGGTCGGTGGGGTTCAGCCGGGGCGGCAGGCCGAGCCGCTCCGCGGTGAGCAACACGTCGCCGGGCGGCGCGGCCGCGTGCCGGGGTGGCGCGACGTGGCCGGGTACCCAGACCCCGGCGGCGGCCAGCGTGTCGCCGTGCGCGGCGAAGACCACGTCGGGTGGCCCGTCGGCGCGCACCCCGCCGCCGGGTTCGAGCACCACGACCCGGTCGACGAGCGGCAACGCCTCGGTGACCCGGTGCTCGACCAGGATCATCGTGGTGTCCGGGTCGAGCGCGTCCGCGACGGCCCGACGGATCAGGGCGGCGCCGGCCGGGTCGAGGTTGGCGGTGGGCTCGTCGAGCAGCAGCAGGCCGGGGCGCAGCGCGAGCGTGCCGGCCAGCGCCAGCCGCTGCTGCTCGCCGCCGCTGAGCGCGGCGGTCGGGCGGTCCCGGGGGTACGGGAAGCCGGCCCGGTGCAGCGCCTCGTCGACGCGGGCCCAGATCTCGTCGGCCGGTACGCCGCGGTTCTCCAGCCCGAACGCGACGTCGTCGCCGGAGCGGGCCATCACGAGCTGGGTCTGCGGGTCCTGGAACAGGATGCCGACGCGCTCGCGGGCCTTACGCGGATCGAGCCCGTCGATCTCGACGGTGCCCTCCTGCTCGCCGGAGTCCTCCGGCAGCAGCCCGGCCAGCGCGGCCAGCAGGGTGCTCTTACCGGCCCCGGAGGGCCCGAGCAGCAGCACCCGCTCGCCGCTCTCCACCCGCAGATCCACCCCACGGAGAGCCCAGCGCCGACGTCCCCCGTGCCGCCACCCGAACCCCCGCAGCACCACCCCGCTCACCCCCCCACCACCCCTCTCCCGCCCCAGCCTGCGTGATCAAGGAGTTCGCGTCCGGAAAACCGTGCCCGGCGGACGCGAACTCCTTGATCACCGGGGTGGGTGGGGTGGTGCGAGCCGTCAGACCAGGGCTCGGTCGCGGCCGGCGGGGAAGCGGTCCAGGACGCCGGTGTTGGCCAGGGCGCGGGTGAGGATGTGCGCGCCGAAGCCGGCGACGATCGTGGCGCTGACGATCGTGATCAGCGCGTACGGGAGGCGGTAGGAGGCGAAGTCGAGCGCCTTGTTCCAGTAGACGAAGTCGAAGATGGCCGCACCGAGGCCGGTCATCGCACCGGCCAGCACCGCCACCGGCAGCTTGAACGAGCGGTACCGGAACGCCGCGAAGGCCAGCTCGGCACCGATGCCCTGCATCAGGCCCTGGAGGATCACGATCCCCGCCCACTGGCTGCCCAGCAGGGCGGAGACGATCGCGGCCACCGTCTCGCAGTACAGGGCGGCGCCCGGCTTGCGGATGATCAGGCCGGCGAGCACCGCCGGGATCAGCCACACGCCGTAGAGCACGGCCTGGGCCGGCGGGAAGAACGCGAACGCCGCGTCGGTGGCGCTCCAGAGCAGGCCCCAGGCCCAGAACACGACGCCGAAGGCGACGGCGATGACCGAGGCGACGACGATGTCGACGGTACGCCAGCGGTTGCTGTCGGTGTGGTTCACGGTTGGCTCCCAGTTCGTCGAGGTGAACCAGGAGAAGACGCACGCCGCGCCCGGTGGTCACCGGACGGCGACGCGGCTGGAGGTCGACCGAACTCCCTGCGCTGGCATTACCCAGATCAGGTTCGAGGGTCTGCGGGCACCGGCCCGCACTCTCAGCGCTGTGCGCTCCCCTGTCGGATGTGAAGTTGTCTCGTCGCAGACGCTAGCACCGACAATGGGCCCCGGCCCAGCAGGGCGAGTGTCGGTATGGTGGCGATCATGCTGGTGGATGCGCGGGGACTGACGTTCGAGGTACGCGCCGGCGGCCCCGGGGACGGTGACCCGGTCCTGTTGCTGCACGGCTTCCCGCAGCACTCCGGCGAGTGGGACGCGGTCACGCCCGCGCTGCACGCCGCCGGGCTGCGCACGTACGCGCCCGACCAGCGCGGCTACTCGCCCGGCGCGCGGCCGGCCGACGTCGGGGCGTACCGGATCCCGGAGCTGGTGGCCGACGCGGCGGCCGTGCTCGACGCGCTCGGGGTGACGCGTGCCCACGTGGTCGGCCACGACTGGGGCGCGATCGTCGCGTGGGGCCTGGCGGCGGCGCACCCGGAGCGGGTGCGGACGCTGACCGCGGTGTCGGTGCCGCACCCGGCCGCGATGGGGCACGCGCTCGCCACCGACCCGCGGCAGAAGGTCAAGTCCGCCTACATCACGTTGTTCCGCAAGCCCGGTATGGCGGAGAAGGTGCTCCTGGCCCTGAACGCCACCGCGCTGCGCAGGCTGCTCAGCGGGGTGGGCGACGCCGGCGCGGTGGCCCGGTACGCCGAGCCGATGCGCGAGCCGGAGGCGTTGACGGCGGCGCTGAACTGGTACCGCGCGATGACCGGGGCGGACATGAAGGCGGTCGCCCCGGTCGGGGTGCCCACCACGTTCGTCTGGAGCGACAAGGACGTGGCGATCGGCCGGACGGCGGCGCAGGCCTGCGCCGCGCACGTCACCGGCGACTACCGGTTCGTGACGCTGTCCGGGGTCAGCCACTGGATCCCGGACGAGGCGCCCGGCCCGCTGGCCGAGGCGATCCTCGCCCGGTGTGCGGAAACGGAGGAAGCATGACGGTGAGCGCCGAGGCGTACCTGGCGGTGGTGACCGAGACCATCGGCCGGGTCGCCGCCGAGCAGCGACGCAACGTGGCCGCCGCGGCCGACCTGATCGCGGCGGCGGTGAGCGCCGACGGGGTGGTGCACGCGTTCGGCACCGGGCACTCCGAGGCGCTGGCCATGGAGATCGCCGGGCGGGCCGGCGGGCTGGTGCCCACCAACCGGATCGCGTTGCGTGACCTGGTGCTCGTCGGCGGCGACCCGGTCGACGTGCTCGGCCCGAAGCTGGAACGCGACCCGGCGGTGGCGCACCGCCTCTACGAGCTGGCGCCGATCCGGCCGCAGGACGTGTTCGTGCTCGCCTCGAACTCGGGCGTGAACGGGGCGATGGTCGAGTTCGCGTCCATCGTGAAGGAACGCGGGCACGGCCTGGTGGCGATCACCTCGGCGCGGCACTCGGCCCGGATGACCTCGCGGCACCCGTCCGGCCGCAAGCTCGCCGACTTCGCCGACGTGGTACTGGACAACGGCGCCCCGTACGGCGACGCCACGCTGCCGCTGCCCGGTGGCGGCGCGGTCGGCGCGGTCTCCTCGATCACCGCCGCGCTGCTCGCCCAGCAGATCGTCGCCGAGGTGGTGGCCCGGCTGGTCGCGGCGGGGCAGCGCCCGCCGGTCTACCTGTCCGCGAACATCACCGGCGGCGACGAGCACAACGCCGAACTCGAAGCCCGGTACGCGGGCCGGATCCGCAGGGGTTCCTGAGCCGGTTTCGTAATCATCCGTACGGGGCACAGGCGGTGCGCCGGTGGGCGTTTCCCGCCGGCCGTGCCGTCTCCCGGGGAGGTCCGCGAGTGTCGAAGGAATCCGAGAAGCAGCGCTGGCAGCGCAACTTCGCCGATCTGTTGCAGGAGCTGCGGGTCGCGCAGACCGGCGTGCAGATCCTGTTCGCCTTCCTGCTGACGCTGCCGTTCAGCGCCGGGTTCGACCGGACCACCGAGTTCCAGCGCGACATCTACATCCTGGCGCTGCTGACCGCCGCCGCGTCCGCCGCCATGATCATCTCTCCGGTGGCGTTCCACCGGGCGCTGTTCCGCCAGGGACGCAAGCCGGAACTGGTCCGCTTCGCCCACCGGATGGCCACCGGCGGCCTGTTCTTCATGCTCATCGCGATGGTCAGCTCGGTCCTGCTGGTCTCCGACTTCGTACTCGACCGGCCGATCGCGTTCCTGCTCAGCGCGCTCACCGGCCTGTGGTTCCTGATCTTCTGGGCGATCCTTCCGTTCAGCCGCCGCAACTGGGGTGAGGACGACATCGACGACGAGGACGACGACCCGCAGACGCTCACCGGCGGCTGACCGTCCGCCAAATCGGACGTGCACGCGGCGCTACCCCTGGGTAACACCCGGGGGTAGCGTCGTTTCGTCGAACGCGTCGACGCAGCCGGACCGACGAGGAGGCAGCCGTGACCACGACACACAACAGCCGGCCCGAGTCACCCGACGGCGCGGGGCCGCTGCCCACCGAGGCGGGCCGGGTCTCCGAGAAGGAGGCCCGCCAGGTCGCCGAGGCGGCCCGCGAGTCGGCCTGGGACCGGCCCAGCTTCGGCAAGGAACTGTTCCTCGGCCGGTTCCGGCTCGACCTGATCGACCCGTGGCCCCGCCCCGACCCGGCCGAGGTGGCCCGCGCGGACGAGTTCCTCGGCGCGCTGCGCGCGTACCTGACGTCCGAGGTGGACGGCGAGGCGATCGAGCGGGACGCCCACATCCCCGACGAGGTGTTCCACGGCCTGGCCGGGCTGGGCACGTTCGGCATGAAGATCGACCGGAAGTACGGCGGGCTCGGGCTGAGCAACCTGCACTACTGCCGGGCGCTGATGCTCGTCGGTTCGGTGAACCCGGCGGTCAGCGCGCTTCTCTCCGCACACCAGTCGATCGGCGTGCCGCAGCCGCTGAAGATGTTCGGCACGCCCGAGCAGAAGGAACGGTTCCTGCCCCGGCTCGCCGCCGGTGAGGTCTCCGCGTTCCTGCTCACCGAGCCGGACGTCGGCTCCGACCCGGCCCGGCTCGCCACCACCGCCGAGCCCACCGCCGACGGCACCGGCTACCGGCTCAACGGGGTGAAGCTCTGGGCCACCAACGGCACACTCGCCACCCTGCTCGTGGTGATGGCCCGGGTGCCGGCCGGCGAGGGGAGGCGCGGCGGCATCACCGCGTTCGTGGTGGAGGGCGACAGCGACGGCATCACCGTCGAGCGGCGCAACTCCTTCGTCGGGCTGCGTGGCCTGGAGAACAGCCTCACCCGGTTCCACGACGTCTTCGTGCCGAAGGAGAATGTGATCGGCGGTGAGGGCAAGGGCCTGAAGATCGCACTGACCACGTTGAACACCGGCCGGCTCTCGCTGCCGGCCATGTGCGTCGGCGCCGGCAAGTGGGCGCTGAACGTGGCCCGGGAGTGGGCGGCGGACCGGGTCCAGTGGGGCCGCCCGGTGGGCGAGCACGAGGCGGTGGCGAAGAAGCTGTCCTTCATCGCCGCCACCACGTACGGCATGGAGTCGATGCTCGACCTGTCCTGCATGCTCGCCGACGACGACCGCAACGACATCCGGATCGAGGCGGCGCTGGTCAAGCTCTACGCCAGCGAGATGGCCTGGCGGATCGCCGACGAGCTGATCCAGATCCGCGGTGGCCGCGGCTACGAGACGGCCGACTCGCTGGCCGCCCGTGGGGAACGGCCGGCCGCCGTCGAGCAGCTCCTGCGCGACCTGCGGATCAACCGGATCTTCGAGGGCTCCACCGAGATCATGCACCTGCTGATCGCCCGCGAGGCGGTCGACGCGCACCTGTCCGTCGCGGGCGACATCATCGATCCCGACGCCGGGCTGGGCCGCAAGGCCAAGGCGGGCGCGCGGGCCGGCGCCTTCTACGCGAAGTGGCTGCCCACGCTGGCCGTCGGCAAGGGGCAGACGCCCGGGGCGTACCAGGAGTTCGGGCCGCTGGCCGGGCACCTGCGCCACGTCGAGCGGACCTCCCGCAAGCTGGCCCGGTCGACGTTCTACGCGATGTCCCGCTGGCAGGGGAAGATGGAGCGCAAGCAGGCGTTCCTCGGCCGGGTGGTGGACATCGGCGCGGAGCTGTTCGCGATGAGCGCGGTCTGCGTCCGGGCCTACGCCGAGCGCGACGCGCACCCGGAGAACGTCGAGCTGGCCGACCTGTTCTGCCGGCAGGCGCGGCTGCGCGTCGACGAGCTGTTCACCGGCCTGTGGTCGAACACCGACTCGGTGGACGTGGCCGCAGCCAAACGGATCGTCGCCGGCCGGTACGCCTCGCTGGAGGAGGGCGTGGTCACCCCGCCGGCCGACCTGCCCTGGGTGGCCCGCTGGGAACCCGGCCCGTCCACCGGGCCGGACGTCCGCCGCCGCATCCCGCCCACCGGCTGACCGGACCGCCCGGCGGCCGTGCCGCCCGGTCGGCCGCCTGGGTGCGGCCGACCGGGTGCGCGGACCGCGCGGCACACCTCACCGGCCGCCGCGCAGCCCCAGTTCGCGCAGCTCCAGCGCGGCGAGCGCGTCGACTGTCGCGTCGTCGCCGCGCCGCCACGCCTCGGCGACGTCGGGCGCGATCCGGGTCAGCTTCGACAGCGGCTGACCGGCCAGCGCGCGCAGCGCCAGCAGGTCCCGGCCGGCCGGCACGCCGGCCAGGGCCTTGGCCGCGCCGGCCCGGCGCATCCAGCGCAGGCGCAGCGGCAGCCAGCCGAACAACACCAGGCCGAGCGGGAACACCAGCACCGCGACGGTCAGCCCGAGCGCGAGCTGCCCGACCAACTCCTGCTGGTCGCGGCCCGCCTCGGCGACCGCGCGGGCGGCGTCGGCGGCCCGGGTGAACGGCGCGGTCAGCTCGTCGCCGACGATCGGCACCCGGCCGACCTTGCCGCCGGCGTCGGCCAGGTTGTCGGCGAGTCCACCGCCGGCCCCCTCCAGCTTCTGCCCGGGTACGGCGAGCTTCTCGACCACGTCGTGCAGCCACAGCGCGAAGCGGATCGCCGCGTACACCCAGACGACAACGAGCAGGTCGGTGAGGAACTGGCGGACGGCGGTGGGAAAACGGTCGGCGTAGATCTTCACGCCGGACAGCGTCCCACGACACGGGCGCGTCGGCACCTGGCCGATTTCCCGCTCAGTGCGACCCTTCGCCGGCGTGACTGACCGCGTCCCTGACGATGTGGGCCACGTGGTCGTCGACGAGCGCGTACGCGATCTCCCGGCCGCGCCGCGACCCGCGCACCACCCCGGCGCCGCGCAGCACCCGCAGGTGCTGGGAGACCAGCGGCTGCGGGGCGCCGAGCTTCTCGACCAGCTCGTGCACGCAGCGCTCGCCCTCGGCCAGCTCGCTGACGATCGCGAGCCGGATCGGGGCGGAGAGCGCGCGCAGCAGGTCACCTGCACCCTCGAAGGCGTCGTACCCGTTCGTGCCGGTCACCCTGTAACGGTAACCAATCCCAGCTGCGCCGGCGGGCAGGGCCTCATCCCAGCAGCACCTCGTGCTCGGCCGGCTCGGGCGGCGGCGTGGACCGGTCGGCCCGCACCCGCCGCCGCACCGCCCGCAGACCGGCCGCGGCGATCGCCACCAGCAGGAACGAGCCGATCGCCACGATCACCACCGAGGCGCCGGGCGCCGTGTTGGCGGTCGCCGCCACCCAGACGCCGGTGCCGGCGGCGAACACGCCCAGCGCCATGGCCGCCGTCATGGTGGACCGGAAGCCCCGGGTCACCTGCTGCGCGGTGGCCACCGGCACGACCATGAGCGCGCTGATCAGCAGCACCCCGACCGCCCGCATGGCGATGGTCACGGTGACCGCGGTGCCGACGGCGATGACCAGGTTCAGCGTCCGCACCGGCAGGCCGGACACACGCGCGTACTCCTCGTCGTGGCAGACCGCGAACAGCGCCGGGCGCAGCACCAGCATGGTCACCAGCAGCACCGCGCCGAGCACGCCGATGGTGACCAGGTCGCCCGGCGAGGTGGTGGTCAGCGACCCGAACAGGTACGCGTTGAGCGACCCGCTGCTGGCGTCGGAGAGCCCGACCAGCATCACGCCACCGGCGATGCCGCCGTAGAACAGCAACGCCAGCGCGAGGTCGCCGGAGGTGCGCCCGTACGCGCGGACCAGCTCGATCACGATCGCGCCGAGCGTCGCCGCGATCACCGCCACCAGCACGGGGGAGCGGTTGAGCAGCAGTCCCGCGCCGACGCCGGTGAGCGCCACGTGCCCGAGCCCGTCGCCGATCAACGCCAGCCGGCGCTGCACCAGGTAGATGCCGAGCGCCGGGGCGGCCAGCCCGATGATCAGCGCGCCGACCAGGGCGCGGAGCATGAAGTCGTACTGGAAGAGATCCATCTCAGATGCCTGTCCAGAGCCGGGCGGGCTCCTCGTCGCAGTGCGGGTGCACGTGCTCGTGGTCCGGGTCGGCGTGGTGGCCGGCCGGCTCCGGCACCGCGCCGTCGTGGGCGATCCCGCCCTGGTGCACCACCACGGCCCGGCTGATCAGCGGGCGCAACGGGCCCAGCTCGTGGGCGACGAGCAGCACCGTGCCGCCGCCGTCGCGGAACCCGCGCAGCGCCTCGGCGAACGCCTCCTGGCTGGCCGCGTCCACCCCGGCGGTCGGCTCGTCGAGCACCAGCAGCTCCGGCCCGCCGGCCAGGGCGCGGGCGATCAGGGTGCGCTGCTGCTGGCCGCCGGAGAGCGTGGACACCGGGTCACCGGCCCGGTCGGCGAGCCCGACCGCGTCCAGCGCCGCCGTCACCGCCTCCCGGTCCGCGCGCCCGGCGGGCCGCAGTACGCCCCGGCGGGCCAGCCGCCCGGACGCCACCACCTCGCGCACCGTCGCTGGTACTCCGCTGCCCGCGCCGAGCCGCTGCGGCACGTACCCGATGCGGTGCCACTGCCGGAAGCGGCGCTGCGGCGTGCCGAAGAGGGTGACCGACCCGGCACCGACCGGCACCAGGCCGAGCGCGGCGCGCACGAGCGTCGACTTGCCGGAGCCGTTGGCGCCGAGCACGGCGACCACCTCTCCGGAGGTCACTGTCAACGAGACGTCACGCAGCACCGGGCGGCCGTCGTAGCCGACCGTGGCGTGCGCGATCTCGATCACGGGTGGGGTCATGAGCAGTCCAGAGCGGTTCGCAGGGTCTGCAGGTTGGCGCGCATCGCGGAGAGGTAGTCGCCCTCGGCGGGCGGGCCCTCCAGCGGGTCCAGCATCGCGGTCTTCGCCCCGACCTCGCGCGCGATGGTCTCGGCGACCTTCGGGCTGACCCGGCTCTCGAAGAAGATCGTCCCGGCCTGGTGCTCCCGGGCCTCCTTCGCGACCTCGGTGAGCCGCTGCGGGGACGGCTCGGTCTCCGGAGTGAGCCCGCTGATGCCGATCTGCTCCAGCCCGTAGCGCTCGGTCAGGTAACCGAACGCGGCGTGGCTGGTCACCACCTCCCGGCGCTGGCAGGTGCGCAGGCCGTCGGCGTACTCGGTGTCCAGCTTCGTCAGCTCGGTGCGCAGCGCGCCGGCGCGGGCGGTGTAGTCGGCGGCGTGGTCCGGGTCGGCCTTGCCGAGGCGCTCGGCGAGCCTGTCGCCGATGGTGGCGAGCCGGGTCGGGTCGAGCCAGACGTGCGGGTCCTTGCCGCCGCCCTCGTCGGAGTGCCCGGCCTCGCCGTCGTGGTCGTGGTCGTGCCCGCCGGCGGCGTCCCGCAGCGGCGTGACGCCCGCCACGTCGAACGCGCGGTCACCCCCGTTCTGCTCCACCGCCTCGTCCACCGCCGGCTGGAAGCCGCCGAGGTAGACGACCACGTCGGCGTCGACGATCTGGCCGACCTGCCGCGGGTTGAGTTCCAGGTCGTGCGGCTCGGCGCCGGGCTTGGTCAGGTTGCTGACCGCGACCGTGTCGCCGCCGATCCGCTCGGCCAGGAACTGGAGCGGGTAGAACGCGGCCACCACGCCCACCCGGCCCGGCTCGCTCGCGCCGCCCGTGCCGTCCGCGCAGGCGGTCAGGCCGGCGGTGGCGAGCAGGGCGGTGGCGGCGGCGATCAGGGTACGGCGAGGTGCGCGAACGGTCATGGGCTCAACTGTCCGCGACAACGAAAACTATTGTCAAAAACGCATGATTGCATGTCAGCGCAGGTCAGCTCGGCTTCTCCGGTCAGCCGACCATGAGCTTCGCCAGCGCCACCGCGATCAACAAGGTGAGCATCACCAGCCGGAGCAGCCGGGTCGCCGGGGCCTGCACCGGCCAGGTGACGGACATCAGCCAGACCAGCCCGCCGGCCAGCACGAGCAGCAGGACGCCGCCCGCCGGGCCGGGCGCGAAGAGGCCGACAAGCACCAGGGCCAGCACGGCCAGGAACACCGCCGTCGGGTTGAGCCGTGCCAACCGGGACAGCACGGGACTCTGCGTACGCTGCATGCCACAAACTCTACGAGGAGGAACGCCGTGCTGGTCACCAACCGGTTCGTGGTGGAAGCCGAAACGGTGGACGAGTTCACCCGGGAGGCGCACGCCGCGCTGGCCGCGCTCGCCGCCCGCCCCGGCTACCTGCGCGGCGAACTGCTGCGCGCCCTCGACGACCCGGACCACTGGCTCCTGGTCACCGAGTGGGAGTCGGTCGGGGCGTACCGGCGGGCGCTGGGCGGCTTCGACGTCAAGGTCACCGCCGTGCCGTTGCTCGCCCGATCGGTGGACGAGCCGTCGGCGTACGAGACGCTCGCCAGCGCTGCTCCCGAGGGGGAGATCGTCGTCGTCGCCAGCGATCGTGCCGCAGGTCCGTACCGCTGAGTGCCGGGGCACTACCCTGGCGCGTATGACCGCTCCCGGACCGGCCGCGCCACCCCCGCCAGCAGTTCCGCCCGCGCCGCCGGCGGACCCCGGGGTGCCCGCGCCGCCGCAGGGGCCCGGCGTCGCGCCGCCGTTCGCCGCCCCGCCCACAGAGGGCGGGCGGACCCGGCTCTGGCTCGGCCTCGGCGCGGGCGCGCTGGCGGTGCTGATCTGCTGCGGTGGAGGCGGCGCGGCGGTGGTCGGCCTGGCGGTGAGCAACGCCCAGGCGATCGGCGAGCAGGGCCGGGCGGTCACGAACGACTACTACCAGGCGCTCGTGGCCCGGGAGTGGTCGAAGGCGTACGACACGCTCTGCGAGGACATCCGGAGGCAGGAGCCCCGGCGCGAGTTCGAGCGGCGGGTCGCCGCCGAGCCGCAGATCTCCGGCTACCGGGTGGGCGAGGTCGACCTCGCCACGCTCACCGTGCCGGTGGACGTCACGCTCGCCGGCGGCCGGCGGGAGGCGCAGACCGTGACACTCGCGCCGGACCAGCAGTCGGGCGGCGTGGAGGTCTGCGGGGTGAGCTGACCGGCCCCCGGTATTCTGCTGGGCTCGGGACGGACACGGTCGTACCGTTGTCCCGAACAGCCCGGTTCCATCCATCTCAACCGCGCCGACCGCCAGCCGGCGTAGGAGGAAACATGCCAGCCGACCGTATCGACGCCGTCACCAGCCTCGCCAAGCGCCGGGGCTTCGTCTTTCCCTCAAGCGAGATCTACGGGGGCACCCGGTCGGCGTGGGACTACGGTCCGCTCGGCGTCGAGCTGAAGGAGAACGTCCGCCGGCAGTGGTGGCGGACCATGGTGCAGCAACGCGACGACGTCGTCGGCCTCGACTCGGCGGTCATCCTGGCCCGCAAGGTCTGGGAGGCCAGCGGCCACATCGCCGAGTTCGTCGACCCGCTCACCGAGTGCCAGTCCTGCCACAAGCGGTTCCGGGCCGACCACCTGGAAGAGGCGTACGAGGCCAAGCACGGCAAGCCGCTGACCTCGCTGACGGAGCTGAACTGCCCCAACTGCGGCAACAAGGGCACCTTCACCGAGCCGAAGATGTTCAACGGCCTGATGAAGACCTACCTGGGCCCGGTGGAGAGCGACGAGGGCATGCACTACCTGCGCCCGGAGACCGCCCAGGGCATCTTCGTCAACTACAAGAACGTCGAGACGGTCGCCCGCAAGAAGCCGCCGTTCGGCATCGCGCAGACCGGCAAGTCGTTCCGCAACGAGATCACCCCCGGCAACTTCATCTTCCGGACCCGCGAGTTCGAGCAGATGGAAATGGAGTTCTTCGTCGAGCCCGGCACCGACGAGCAGTGGCACGAGTACTGGCTTCAGGAGCGCTGGAACTGGTACCTCGACCTCGGCCTGTCCGAGGAGAACCTGCGCTTCTACGAGCACCCCAAGGAGAAGCTCTCCCACTACTCGAAGCGCACCGTCGACATCGAGTACCGGTTCCGGTTCGGCGGCAGCGAGTTCGCCGAGCTGGAGGGCATCGCCAACCGCACCGACTTCGACCTGTCCACGCACAGCAAGCACTCCGGCGTCGACCTGTCGTACTTCGACCAGGGCAAGGGCGAGCGCTGGATGCCGTACGTGATCGAGCCGGCCGCCGGCCTCACCCGCGCGGTGCTGGCGTTCCTGCTGGAGGCGTACGACGAGGACGAGGCGCCGAACACCAAGGGCGGCGTGGACAAGCGCACCGTCATGCGCTTCGATCCGCGGCTGGCCCCGGTCAAGGTCGCCGTGCTGCCGCTGTCGCGCAACGAGGCGCTGTCGCCGAAGGCCAAGCAGCTCGCCACCGACCTGCGCAAGCGCTGGGTGGTCGAGTTCGACGACTCGCAGGCGATCGGCCGCCGCTACCGCCGGCAGGACGAGATCGGCACGCCGTTCTGCGTCACCGTCGACTTCGACACGCTCGACGACAACGCGGTGACCGTCCGCAACCGCGACACCATGGCCCAGGAGCGGGTGTCGCTGGACCAGGTCGAGCGCTACCTGATCGAGCGCCTCCCCGGCTGCTGACCGCGTGTAAGGAAGGGCCCCTTCTTAACGCCTCGCGTAGAGAAGGGGCCCCTTCTTAACACCCCTCATCCGGGGGAGATCGGCTCCGCCCGTACGCCGGTCCCGGCGCCCAGCCCGCGCCGGGCCGCGTACGCGTCCTCCACCGTGCGCCGCACGCGGCCCGGCTCCCTGCGGATCTGCGCCGGCGTGAAGTGCAGGATGAGCACCCCGTAACGGCTCAGCTCGTTGTGCCGGTCCAGCGTCCGCGCCCAGTCGGCCGGGCTGAGGTGGTACTCCCGCGAGTCGACCTCCAGCGCCACCGCGCAGTCGGCGAGGTAGCCGTCCGGCGTCGGCAGGCGGGTGCCGTCGGCCGCCGACAGCCGCGGGTTCCACAGGATCCGGCCGAGCACGCCGCTGCCGCCCAGACACTCCCGCAGCTCCGTCTCCGGCGCGGAGCGGGCCCCGTCGGTGATCTCCGCGAATGCCTTCCGGATCAGGGCGGTGCGGCTGCGCCGGGCCCGGCGGATCTCCGCGTCCAGGCTGTCCAGGTCGGTGAAACCGCGCTGCACGGCCTCCGCCACCGTCGCCCGTACCGGCCGCAGCTGGCGCAGGTCGCGGGCGGCGTCCACGACCGCCCGGGCCGGTGAGCACACCGGGTACAGCGCGGTCCGCCGGGCCCGCGGATCAAGCTCCAGAGCCCGCGCGATCACCGCGTGACCGGCCGAGCGGCGCCGCACGTGGTGCGGCAGGACCAGGTGTACGTCAGTGCTGCGCGGACTGTGCCGGAAGCCGTACCAGACCAGGGCGGCCAGGCCGGTGAGCTGCGCGTCGGCGCCCGCGTAGAGCGCCGCTGAGATGCGCCGTTGCTCGTCGGTGAGGGTGCCGGTGACGAGTGCGTACGTGGCCGGCAGCACGCGCTGCCACAGGCCGCGCCGGGTCTGCCGGTACAGGTACATGTCGTCGTATCCGACGCCGAGCAGCTGCGTCCGCGTGACGATCTGCTGCTGGCGCTCGGCCAGGTCGCTGAGTTCGGGTGGCTGTTCGCGCATGCCCGGCAGCCTGCGGGCTCGACCGCTGCTCCTCCTGCCCGTGCGCCCGGCCTGTGGACAGCCGCCCCGGTTGTGGAGAACGCCCGCCGGACGGGCCGGCTGTGATATGCGCCCTGTTAAAAAGGGGCCCGTGCTCTACCGGAGACGTTAAGAGGGGGCCCTTCCTTACACTTGTGCGGTGACTGCTCCGACGCTGCCCGCGCTGACCATCAGCCCGCACCAGGTGTGGCCGCCGGTGGTGCTCGCGCCGATGGCCGGGATCACAAACGTCGGCTTCCGCCGGCTCTGCCGTGAGCAGGGCGGCGGCATCTACGTCTGCGAGATGATCACCACCCGCGCGCTCGTCGAGCGGAACCCGAAGACGCTGCGCATGATCGCCTTCGGCGCCGAGGAGCACCCCCGCAGCCTCCAGCTCTACGGCACCGACCCGGAGATCACCGCCGCCGCCGTGCGGATCGTGGTCGAGCGCGATCTCGCCGACCACATCGACCTGAACTTCGGCTGCCCTGTGCCCAAGGTGACCCGCCGTGGCGGCGGCTCGGCCCTGCCGTGGCGCCGCCGGCTGTTCGCCCGGCTGGTCAAGGCCGCGGTGGACGCCGCGTCACCCGCCGGAGTGCCGGTCACCGTCAAGATGCGCAAGGGCATCGACGACGACCATCTGACGTACGTCGAGGCGGGGCTGGCGGCCCAGGACGCGGGCGTCGCGGCGGTCGCCCTGCACGGGCGTACGGCAGCGCAGCGCTACTCCGGCACCGCCGACTGGGACGCCATCGCCACGCTCAAGTCGGCGCTCGACGTGCCGGTGCTCGGCAACGGCGACATCTGGGAGGCCGACGACGCGCTGCGGATGGTCGCGCACACCGGCGTGGACGGCGTGGTGATCGGGCGTGGCTGCCTGGGCCGGCCGTGGCTGTTCGCCGACCTGGAGGCCGCGTTCAACGGCAGTGCCGGGCGGCGGCTACCGAGCCTCGGCGAGGTGGCGGTGACCATGCGGCGGCACGCCGAGCTGCTGGTGGAACAGTTCGTGGCGGGCGCCCGGAACCCGGCCCGGGGCGAGCGGGACGGCTGCACCGACTTCCGCAAGCACGTCGCCTGGTACCTGAAGGGCTTCCCGATCGGCAGCGAGCTGCGCCGCTCACTTGCCATGATCGAGAGCCTGGCGCAGCTGGACGACCTGCTCGGCAAGCTCGACCCGGCCGTACCGTTCCCGGTGGAGAACCTCGGCCAGCCGCGTGGCCGCACCAACTCCCCGGGCAAGGTGTTCCTGCCCGACGGGTGGCTGGCCAGCCGCGACGACGACACCCCGCCGGACGGCGCCGAGCTGGACGACTCCGGCGGCTGACCCGGATATGACGAAGGGCCCGACCCCCGTTGGGGTCGGGCCCTTCGTCATGTCGTTCGGTCAGGAGCTGTAGCCGCGGCTGGCGATCCAGCGGGCGAGCTCGTCGACGTCCATTCGGTAGGAGGCCTGGTTCGGGTTGGCCGAGTCGGCGATCGTCACGACCTTGCCGTTGTCGCGGTAGCCCACGACGCTGATGTAGTGGCCGCCCTCGAAGGAGTGGGTGTTGCCGTCGGTGTCGGTGGCGGTGCCGGCGATGTTGGCGACCACGGCCCGGCCGTCGTCGACGGTCTTGACCACGTCGGCACGCAGCTTGTCGACCTTGTCCCGGTCGCGGGCCTTGTCCACGGGGATCTCGGTGGACTTGTAGACGTCCTTACCGGTCTCCTTGTTCAGCACCGGGGTGATGTCGTTGATGGAGTTGGTGCCGGACTCGGTGGTGCCCATCTCCTTGGCCATGGCGTGCACGTCGATGTTCTTGCCCTGCACGCTCAGGGCGTTACGCGCGGCGGCCGGGCCGCAGAAGTAGAAGTTGGGCTGGGCTTCGTAGCGCACGTCCAGCTCCCGCTCGCCGTGCTTGCGGTCGGTGGTGACCTGCGCGGCGGCGCGCTCGGCCGGGGTGGCCTGGGCGGCGATGGCGGGACCGGCGATGCCACCAGCGGTGGCGGCGATACCGGCGACGGTCAGAGCGGTCTTGCGCAGCAGAGTGGTAGCCATGATCAGTTGCCTCTCTGTCGGGGGTACGCGGCAATGGGGGATGCCGCGAATAGAGATCAGGTGGCCCGGTATGTGCGTCGGGCCGGTGGCTCGCTCGGGCGGCCAGGGGGACGGCCTGCTCCGGCGGCTCGGGGATGCAACGACCGGGGACCCGGGGTCATTCCCGGCGCGCGTCGCCCGGTCTTACTGCTCGACAGGCGCTGTCGGCCTGCTCCGGCGGCGGGATCCGTCGGCCTGCTCGACGGCCCGGTGATGTAACGACCGGCGTCCCGGCCTGATTCCCGGACCGAGGGGCGGGGCGGTCGGCGGGTGCGGCGCGGTCTGCCATGTACAACGCCCCGCACCCACCCCCGATTCCACCCGACCGGTGACCCCGACCACCCCGATTCCGGACACCAACCCCGTCGAGGCTGCCCCGGGCTCCGCCCCCGCCGCCCCAAGGGCTCCCTCCCTCCCCCCACCCCGGTGATCAAGGAGTTTGTGTCCGGCGCGCGGCCTCGAACGGACACAAAATCCTTGATCACCGGACCGATGGGGGTGAGTCGTGATGGTGCCGAATGTCGGTTTCTGGGATGGGGCGTCGATCATGAAGTTGGTGGTGCCTGGTTTGTCGCCGTCTACTTCATGATCGATCGGCTTGGGGTCGGCGGGGCCGGGGGCGGTTAGGGGGTGGTGGTTGGGGTGGGGGTGGGGGTGGGCTGGGTGGGGATGTGGGGGGCGGTTGAGGGCCAGGGGATCTCGGGGGAGGGGTGGAAAGTGATGCCGGCAGCCGCCCAGCGTGGGCCGTGGCCGGCGAGCCGGCTGCGGAACCGGGACCAGTCGTGCGTCTCGCGTGGCGACCAGCCCAGTTCGGCGACGGCGGGCAGGCGCGGGAAGAGCATGTACTCGACCTCGGCCGGCGTCGAGACCGACTCGGTCCAGAGCGGCGCCTCCACGCCCAGCACGGCCTCTGCCGGTACGCCCCGAACATGGGTGCCCGGATCCCACTCGTACGCCCGGCGTACGTCGATCAGACCGGCCCAGTCGTGCCCGATCGGGGTGTCCGGGGCGTACTTCATGTCCAGGTACGCGTGGTTGCCGGGGGAGAGGATCAGCCGAGCGCCCCGGCGTACCGCGTCGGCGGTCTCCGGGTCGTCGCCGTTCGTGCCCCACCACTGCAGGACGCGCCCGTCGACGTGCTCGGCCGGGGCGAGCTGGTGCCAGCCGACGACGGTCTTGCCGGTGGCGGCGACCAGCCGCTGCGCCCGCGCCACGAAGGCGCGGTAGCTGTCGGCCGGCACCTTGAACGCCTCGTCGCCGCCGAGGTGCAGCCACGGCCCGGGCGTCAGCGCGGCCACCTCGCCGACCACGTCCGCGACGAAGTCGTACGTCCGCTCGTCGGCGGGGTCGACGTAGCTGAACCCGACCTCGGTGCCGGTGTACGGCGGCGGCCCGATCTTGCCGGGTGCCAGTTCGGGGTACGCGACGAGCGCCGCGTTGGTGTGGCCCGGCAGGTCGATCTCGGGCACCACTGTCACGTGGCGGCGGGCGGCGTACGCGACGATGCGGCGGTAGTCGTCACGGGTGTACCAGCCGCCCGGGCCGCCGCCGACCTCGGTCGCGCCGCCGACCTCGGCGAGCCGGGGCCAGGAGTCGACCGCGATCCGCCAGCCCTGGTCGTCGGTGAGGTGCAGGTGCAGGTGGTTGAGCTTGTAGCGGGCCAGGTGGTCGACCACCCGCAGGACGTCCTCGACGCCGAAGAAGTGGCGGGCGACGTCGAGCATGGCGCCCCGGTAGGGGAAGCGCGGCCGGTCGACGATGGTGCCGCCGGGCACCGCCCAGCGCGCGGCGACAGCGGTCGGGCTCTCGATCGGCGCGGGTAGCAGCTGCCGCAGCGTCTGCGCCCCGTGGAACAGCCCGGCCGGGTTGACGGCGGTGATCCGCACGCCGTCGGCGGTCACGTCGAGCCGGTAGCCCTCGTCGCCGAGGGCTGCGCCGTCCGGCTCGCCGGAGCCTGTCGCCGCCTCGGGACCGGGAGCCGCCGGCGACAGCGTGAGCGTCAGCGGGCCGCCCTCGGGGGCGTCGGCGACCGGGAGCGGGAAGCCGGTGGCCGGGCGCAGCCAGGCGGCGAGCTGTTCGGCCACGTCCCGGCCGGCGGGACTGACCCGCAGCACCGCGTCCGCGCTCAGGGTGAAGTCCGCCGCCGGGTCCGGGACCACCCGCTCGGGCGCCGGCACCACGTCGTCGAGACGGACCGGCGCCGCTGCGGCGAGCGCGCCGTCGGCCCGGCTCGCGGCGACCCGCGCCAACTCGGCGGCGGGTGCCGGCACGCCGGGCAGCCCTGCATCCGCCGCGACGTCGGCCGACGGTCCCGCATCGGCGGATGCCGCGACGCCGGCGGGGGCCGCCGCGCCGGACGGCGACATCGCGGGTACGTCACCGGAAGACGTGCTGGCAGGACGGGTGGCGGTCGGCTCCGGACCGGTCTCCGGGGCGGTGGGGGTGGTCGGCACGGCGACAGCTCCGAGGGGTGTATTCGCGCGGGATATGGCAAAGGTGAGGATCCGCGAGACGCAGTGACGTCAAGAGTACGAGAGGAAGCGGAATTGCGTGATCGTGCTCGTGGAAGCGTTCCCAAAAACCCGTACGAACGCGGATTGTGGTGACCGTTGTGCCGAAAGTCACCGAACGCTCCCAGGTTTCGCGAAGTTCGCCTAGCCTTCGGCCCACCGACGCTGACGAGCCGGGATTACCGGTGGTCACTACCGGGGTATGTCCGAACTGAACCTTCGTTAAGTGTCAATGGCGCGCGTGGGAGGGCTCTGGTGGCAGCGCACGATTCGGTCGAGCAGAAGTACGTCTACGACTTCGCCGAGGGCAACAAGGATCTCAAGGATCTGCTCGGCGGCAAGGGGGCCAACCTGGCCGAGATGACGAACCTCGGCCTGCCGGTCCCGCCCGGCTTCACGATCACCACCGAGGCCTGCAAGGCGTACCTGACGACCGGGCGCGAGCCGGACGGCCTGGCCGCGCAGATCGAGGCGCACCTGGAGTCGCTGGAACGCGAGATGGGCCGGCGCCTCGGCGACCCGGACGACCCGCTGCTGGTCTCGGTACGCTCCGGCGCCAAGTTCTCCATGCCGGGCATGATGGAGACCGTCCTCAACGTGGGCCTCAACGACCGCAGCGTGGTCGGCCTGAGCAACCAAGCGGGTGGGAACGACAGGTTCGCCTGGGACTCCTACCGCCGCCTGATCCAGATGTTCGGCAAGACGGTCTGCGAGGTGCCGGGCGAGGAGTTCGAGCACGCGCTGGACGAGATCAAGCATGCCAAGGGCACGCACAACGACCTCGACCTGGACGCCGACGACCTGCGCGGGCTGGTCGACGCGTACAAGAAGATCTTCGCCAAGCACACCGGCCGCGAGTTCCCGCAGGAGCCGCGCGAGCAGCTCGACCTCGCCATCCGCGCGGTCTTCGACTCGTGGAACGCGGAGCGGGCGATCCTCTACCGCCGCCAGGAGCGCATCCCTGCCGACCTGGGCACCGCCGTCAACGTGGTGGCGATGGTGTTCGGCAACCTCGGTCCCGACTCCGGCACCGGCGTCGCGTTCACCCGCGACCCGGGCAGCGGCGCGCAGGGCATCTACGGCGACTACCTGGCCAACGCCCAGGGCGAGGACGTGGTGGCCGGCATCCGCAACACCGTGCCGTTGCAGGAGCTGGAGCAGCTCGACAAGACCTCCTACGACCAGCTGCTCGGCATCATGGCCCGGCTGGAGGAGCACTACAAGGACCTCTGCGACATCGAGTTCACCATCGAGCGCGGCAAGCTCTGGATGCTGCAGACCCGGGTCGGCAAGCGCACCGCCGCCGCCGCGTTCGTCATCGCCGGGCAGCTCGTCGACGAGGGCCTGATCGACCTGGACGAGGCGCTGCACCGGGTCAACGGCGCGCAGCTCGCCCAGCTGATGTTCCCGCGCTTCCAGCTCGACCACGGGTTCGAGGCGGTGGCCAAGGGCATCGGCGCCTCACCGGGCGCCGCGTCCGGCAAGGTCGTCTTCACCTCGGCCCGGGCGGTCGAGCTGGCCGCCGAGGGCGAGGCGGTGATCCTGGTCCGCCGGGAGACCAACCCGGACGATCTCAACGGCATGATCGCCGCCAAGGGCATCCTCACCTCCCGGGGCGGCAAGACCAGCCACGCCGCCGTGGTGGCCCGCGGCATGGGCAAGACCTGCGTCTCCGGCGCCGACGAGCTGGACGTGAACGTGCCGGCGAAGAAGTTCACAGTGGGCGGGCACGTGGTGAACGAGGGCGACGTGATCTCGGTCGACGGCACCACCGGCAAGGTCTACCTCGGCGAGGTGCCGGTCATGCCGTCCGAGGTGGTGCAGTACTTCGAGGGCGAACTCGACCCGGAGGACGTCGACGACGCGCTGGTCCGCGCCGTACACCGGATCATGACGCACGCCGACGCCACGCGGCGGCTGCGGGTACGCACGAACGCCGACACCGGCGCGGACGCGGCCCGGGCGCGGCGCTTCGGCGCCGAGGGCATCGGCCTGTGCCGCACCGAGCACATGTTCCTCGGCGACCGGCGCGAACTGGTCGAGCGGCTCATCCTGGCCTCCGGCCCGCAGGAGCGGGAGGACGCGCTCGCGGCGCTGCTGCCGCTGCAGCGGGCCGACTTCATCGAGATCTTCCGCGAGATGGACGGCCTGCCCGTCACCGTGCGGCTGATCGACCCGCCGCTGCACGAGTTCCTGCCCCCGCTGGAGCAGCTCGCGGTGAACGTCGCGGTGGCCCAGGAGCGCGGCGAGGACGTCGCCAAGGAGGAGGCGCTGCTCGCCGCCGTGCGGCGGATGCACGAGGAGAACCCGATGCTGGGCCTGCGCGGCGTCCGGCTCGGCCTGGTCATCCCGGGCCTGTTCGCCATGCAGGTCCGCGCGATCTCCGAGGCCGCCGTCGCTGTCGTCCGCGACGGCGGCAAGGCCTGCCCGGAGATCATGGTGCCGCTGGTCGGCGCCGTGCAGGAGCTGGAGACGGTACGCACCGAGGCCGAGCGGATCATCGCCGAGGTGGTCGGGGACAGCGGCGTCGAGGTGCTGATCGGCACGATGATCGAGGTGCCCCGGGCGGCGCTGACCGCCGGGCAGATCGCCGAGGCGGCCGAGTTCTTCTCCTTCGGCACCAACGACCTGACCCAGATGGGCTGGGGCTTCTCCCGCGACGACGTGGAGGGCGCGTTCTTCTGGCGCTACCTGGAGCTGGGCATCTTCGGCATCTCGCCGTTCGAGTCGATCGACGCCGACGGCGTCGGCCGGCTGGTGCGCATCGCCGCCGAGGAGGGCCGGGCGGCCCGGCCGGGGCTGAAGCTCGGCGTCTGCGGCGAGCACGGTGGCGACCCGGACTCGGTGCACTTCTTCCACTCCGTCGGCCTGGACTACGTCTCCTGCTCGCCGTTCCGGGTGCCGGTGGCCCGGCTGGAGGCCGGTCGCGCAGCCATCACCACCACCGGTTCGGACTCCCGCTGAGGAGGCGCGGGGCCGCCGGTGTTCGCCGGCGGCCCCGCGTACGCCCGACGCGCCTTTCCGGTCTCCTCGGCGTAACCTGAGCTTCCGCCACGTGTCGATCAGGAGGGGTGGGCGCATGACCGCCGTCTGGGAGAACCTGACCATCGACGCCCGGGACCCGTCCCGGCTCGCCAGTTGGTGGGCGGAGGCGCTCGGCTATCAGGTGATCACCGACAAGCCGGACGAGGTGGAGATCCGCCGCACGCCCGACACCTCACCCGGTCTCGTCTTCGTCCCGGTCGCCGGGCCGAAGGAGGGAAAGAACCGGCTGCACATCGACCTGCGACCGGCCGACATGGAGGCCGAGGTGGAGCGCCTCGTCGACATGGGCGCGCGGCACGTCGACATCGGCCAGGGAGACGTGGAGTGGACGGTGCTCGCCGACCCGGAGGGCAACGAGTTCTGCGTGTTGCGGGAGCGCGAGGGGTGAGCCGGTTTTGCGAGCCCCGCAGTCGCGACCTCCGGCCGTTGCGCCAACGCGGCAGCGGTGACCGGGGCTGACGACGCGGCGCGGCTGGTCGGCGAGGCGCCCAAGGACACCGGGTACGGCCGGTCGCCGTTCGAGCGGGACCGCGCCCGCGTGCTGCACTCGGCGGCGTTCCGCCGGCTCGCCGCGAAGACACAGGTGCACGTCGCCGGGACGAACGACTTCCTGCGTACCCGGCTGACCCACTCGCTGGAGGTCGCGCAGATCGCCCGCGAGATGGGCGCCCGGCTGGGCTGCGACCCGGACGTGGTGGACACCGCCGGGCTGGCGCACGACCTGGGCCACCCGCCGTTCGGGCACAACGGGGAGTACGCGCTGGACGAGCTGGCCGCCTCCTGCGGCGGCTTCGAGGGCAACGCGCAGACGCTGCGGGTCCTCACCCGGCTGGAGGCGAAGGTGTTCGCCCCGGACGGGCGCTCGGCCGGGCTGAACCTGACCCGGGCCGGGCTGGACGCGGTGAGCAAGTACCCGTGGCCCCGCCGGCCCGGCGAACGCAAGTTCGGCGTGTACGCCGACGACCGCCCGGTCTTCGACTGGCTGCGCGAGGGCGCCCCGCCCGGCGACCGGCGCTGCCTGGAGGCCCAGGTGATGGACTGGGCCGACGACGTGGCGTACTCGGTGCACGACGTCGAGGACGGCATCCACGGCGGGTACGTCGACCTGCGCCCGCTGCTGGCCGACCCGGACGAGCGGCGGGCGCTCTGCGCCGACGTGGCGGCCACCTACTCCGGTGAGGCGCCGGAGGACCTGGGTGAGGTGCTGGGCGAGCTGCTCGCCGATCCGGTGCTCGCCCCGCTGGCGGCGTACGACGGCAGCCACCGTGCCCTCGCCGCCCTGAAGGCCACCACGAGCGTGCTCACCGGCCGGTTCGTCGCCGCGGTGGTGGCCGCCACCCAGCAGCGCCACGGTCCCGGCCCGCACCGCCGCTACCAGGCCGACCTGGTGGTGCCGCGCCGGATCCGGGCGCAGTGCGCGCTGCTCAAGGGCGTGGCGCTGCGGTACGTGATGCGCCGCCCCGGCGCGGAGGAGCGCTACGCGCGGCAGCGGGACGTGCTGGCCGGGCTGGTCGCGGCGCTGCTGGACCGGGCGCCGGACGGGCTGGACCCGATGTTCGCGCCGCTGTGGCGGGACGCGCCGGACGACGCCGCGCGGCTGCGCGTGGTGATCGACCAGGTCGCCTCGCTCACCGATCCGGCCGCGCTGGCCTGGCACGCCCGCCTGGTGCCACCGAGCTGACGGAGCCGCCGACGCGGCGCTTAGGCTAGCCTAAGCGTTATGACGGACCGCCCGAAGAAGCTCACCGCCGCCACGGTCGTCCGGACCACGCGGCCCACCCCGCACCTGATCCGCCTCGTGCTGGGGGGTCCGGAGCTGGCCGGGCTGCCGGTGGGCGCGTACACCGACCACTACGTGAAGTTCGCCTTTCCGCCGGCCGGGGTGAGCTACCCGGACCCGGTCGACCTGGCGACGATCAAGCGGGAGTTCCCGGCGGAGCAGTGGCCGCGCCTGCGCGCGTACACGGTGCGGGCCTGGGACGCCGCGGCCGGTGAGATGACTGTGGACGTGGTGCACCACGGCGACGAGGGTCTGGCCGGGCCGTGGGCGGCGGCGTTGCGCCCCGGCGACCGGGTGTTGTTCACCGGGCCGGGCGGCGCGTACGCGCCGGACCCGGTGGCCGACTGGCACCTGCTGGCCGGCGACGAGAGCGCGCTGCCCGCCATCGCCGCCGCCCTGGAACGCCTGCCCGCCGGGGCCCGCGCGACGGTGTACGTCGAGGTGGACGGTCCGCCCGACGAGCTGCCGCTGGACAGCGCCGCCACCGTCGACCTGCGCTGGCTGCACCGGGCCGGGCGCCCGTACGGCGAGCCGCTGGTCGAGGCGGTCCGGGCGCTGGAGTTCCCGCCCGGCCGGGTGCACGCGTTCGTGCACGGCGAGGCCGGGGCGGTCAAGGAGCTGCGGCGGCTGCTGCGGGTCGAGCGCGGCGTGCCCCGGGGTGACCTGTCCATCTCCGGCTACTGGCGGCGGGGCATGGACGACGAGGGCTGGCGGTCGACCAAGCCGGCCTGGAACGCCGCCGTGGAGGCCGAGGAGGCCGCCACCGTCGCTGCCTGACCGGCGTCCTGCGGCGTTCCGGCCCGCCGATACGGCCGGTCCGCCCACGATGAGGGCATGACGGGACGGATGGGGCAACGGCCCGCGACCCAGCCGGTCGACCGGGTGGTGCTCGGGGTCGGGGTCGCCGGTGTGGTCGCCGTGGTGCTGTGGGGCGTGCTCGCCAGGGGTTCACTGGCCCGCTTCGGCGAGTCCGGCCTGGCCTGGACCGTGGGCACCTTCGGCTGGTTCTTCGTGGTCGCGGCCGACGCGTTCCTGGTGCTGGCGGTGGTGATCGCCGCCACCCGGTTCGGCCGGATCCGGCTGGGCGCCGACGACGACGAGCCGGAGTTCGACACGCTGGCCTGGATCGCCATGATGTTCAGTGCCGGCATGGGCATCGGCCTGGTGTTCTTCGCCGTCGCCGAACCGATCCAGCACTACGCCGCGCCGCCGCCGGCCTCCGGGGTCGAGCCGCAGACCGGGGCCGCCGCCGCGACGGCCATGCAGTACACGCTCTTCCACTGGACGCTGCACCCGTGGGGCATCTACGCGATCGCGGCGCTGGCACTGGCCTACTCGACGTTCCGCAAGGGGCGGGGCAACCGCATCTCGTCCGCGTTCGCACCGCTGCTCGGCGACCGGACCGACGGTCCGATCGGTCGCGCGATCGACCTGCTCGCCGTCTTCGCCACCGTGTTCGGCTCCGCGACCAGTCTCGGCCTGGGCGCGCTCCAGGTGGCGGCCGGCCTCGACCTGGTGGCCGGCGTGCCGGACAGCCGGGCCGTCGAGTTGACGATCATCGGCGCGCTCACGCTCGCGTTTGTCGTGTCCGCCTTCTCCGGCCTGCACCGGGGCGTCAAGTGGCTCTCCACCACGAACGTCCTGATCGCTGTCGTGCTGATGCTGTTCGTGTTCGTGGTCGGTCCGACCGTCTACACGCTGGAGGTGCTGCCGGCCTCGATCGGTGACTACCTGAGCGGCCTGGTGCGGATGTCGACGCGGACCGGCGCGTTCTCCGACCCGGGCTGGCTGGGCTCGTGGACCATCTTCTACTGGGCGTGGTGGATCTCCTGGGCACCGTTCGTGGGCACGTTCATCGCCCGCATCTCGCGCGGCCGTACGGTCCGGCAGTTCCTGATCGGGGTGCTGCTGGTGCCCAGCGGTGCCAGCGCCGTCTGGTTCGCGATCATGGGCGGCACCGCGTTGCGTACCCAGACCACCGGCACCCGTGACCTGGTCGCGGATGTGGGTGCCAGCTCGGAGCAGGCGCTGTTCGGGCTGCTCGACGCGCTGCCGCTGGCCACGCTGACGAGCGTGCTCGCCATGGTGCTGATCGGGCTCTACTTCGTCACCAGCGCCGACTCCGCGTCCCTGGTGCTGGGCTCGCTCAGCTCGCGGGGCGCGCTGCGGCCGCACCGCGGGGTGGTGGTGCTCTGGGGCGTGCTGATCGGCGCGGTGGCGGGGGCGTTGCTGCTGGCCGGAGGTCTGGCCGCGTTGCAGCAGGCGACCATCCTGGTCGCGTTGCCGTTCGTCGTGGTGATGCTGGGCCTGGCCGTGGCGGTCGTGCGGGAGATGGCTGTCGATCCGATGATCCGCCCCGGGCCTCCGCCCCGCCGCTCCGGCCTGGCCGCGGCGGTCCGGGCGGCGCGGTCGTACGAGGAGGAGGATCCGGCCCCCGTCACGAGATGGTTCCATCGCCCTCGCCGTTGAGTGGGGATACCTCGATTTATAGTAGAGATGCTACATTCCGAGGTATGACTGCGGTCGAACTCCCTGGGGCCGTCGCGTCCCCCCGACCGCCCGACGAGGATCTCGTCCTCGACGTGCGGGATCTGCGTATGCGCTACGGCGCCGTCGACGTGCTGCACGGCGTCGACCTGACCGCCCGGCGGGGCGAGGTGGTGGCGCTGCTCGGGCCCAACGGCGCCGGCAAGACCACCACCATCGAGATCCTCGAAGGCTTCCGGCTGCCCTCGGCCGGCACGGTGCGCGTGCTCGGCACCGACCCCGCACGCGGCGACGAGCGGTGGCGCGCGCGGCTGGGCGTGGTGCTCCAGTCCTGGCGCGACCACGGCAAGTGGCGGGTGCGGGAGCTGCTCGCCCACCTCGGCGACTTCTACGCGCCCTACGCCACCGACCGGATCCCGCGCCCGTGGCCGGTCGACGACCTGCTGGACACCGTCGGGCTGAGCGCGCACGCCGGCAGCCGGGTGGCCCGGCTCTCCGGCGGCCAGCGCCGCCGCCTCGACGTCGCGGTCGGCATCGTCGGCCGGCCGGAACTGCTCTTCCTCGACGAGCCCACCGTCGGCTTCGACCCGGCCGCCCGGCGCGAATTCCACGAGCTGGTGCACCGGCTGGCCGACCTGGACGAGACCACGATCGTGCTGACCACGCACGACCTGGCCGAGGCGGAGAAGCTGGCCGACCGCATCCTCATCCTGGCCGGCGGCCGGATCATCGCCGAGGGCTCACCCGACCAGCTCGCCCGGCGCGTCGCCGGGGACGCCGAGGTGCGCTGGACCCGTGACGGCGAGCGGTACGTGCACGCCACGCCCGACGCCACCGCGTTCCTGCGCGACCTGCTCCGCGAGCACGGCGACCGGATACGCGAGCTGGAGGTGCGCCGGGCCACCCTGGAGGACGCGTACCTGACCCTGGTGCACGAGGAGGAGACGGGTATCCGTACCGGCCGGGCCGAGCGGGTGTGGCAGCAGGAGGCGAACCGATGAACCCGACCACGAACGCGCTGCGGGCCGGGCTGCGGCGCGGCGTCATCGAGCTGCGCGCGACGTTCACCAACGGCCAGGATCTGTGGACCTACTTCTTCCCCACCGTGGTGCTGCTGGTCGCCGTGTTCTGGATGCGCGGCTCGACCGTGCCCGGCACCGACTTCTCCCTCGGTGCCCGTACGCTGCCCAGCGCGCTCGGCATGGGCCTGCTCTTCGGCGGCCTGCTCGGGTTGGCCAACCAGCTCGTCATCGACCGGGAGGACGGCACGCTGCTGCGCGCCAAGGCGATCCCGGACGGCATGCTCGGCTACCTGGTCGGCAAGATCGTGCTGGTCTCGGCGGTCTCGCTGATCGGCGTGGCCATCCAGCTCACGCCCGGCCTGTTCTTCCTGGACGGCCTGCGACTCGGTGACCCGGGCGCGTGGCTCACGCTGGCCTGGGTGGTGCCGCTCGGGCTGGTGGCGACGCTGCCGCTGGGCGCGGTGATCGGCTCGCTGATCGACAACCCGCGCAACATGGGCCTGGTGGTGATGCCGATCTTCGGTCTGATCGCGCTGTCCGGCATCTTCTATCCGATCAACGGCCTGCCCGGTTGGGTGCAGGGCATCGCCCAGGTCTTCCCGCTCTACTGGCTAGGCTTGGGCATGCGCTCGGCGCTGCTCCCGGCCGACCTGGCGGCTGTCGAACTCGGCGGCTCCTGGCGGCACCTGGAGACGCTCGGGGTGCTCGGCGCCTGGGCGGTGCTCGGGCTGGTGCTGGCCCCTGTGGTGCTGCGCCGGATGGCCCGCCGGGAGTCCGGCTCGCGGGTCGCCGCCCGGCGGGAACGGGCCATGCAGCGGGTCGGATGAGAGGGCGGCGATGAGCGAGACCGTGCACAACCGCATCGCGGTGCTGCGCGCCGAACGGGGCGTCTCCCGCCGGCAACTGGCCGACGCGCTCGGTGTGCACTACCAGACCGTGGGTTACCTGGAACGCGGCGAGTTCCGGCCGAGCCTGCACCTGGCGCTGCGCATCGCGGCGTACTTCGAGGTGCCGGTCGAGGTGGTCTTCTCCATCGAGCCGTTCCCGCGCATCGGCGACCCCGCGGCGGCCCGCTCGGCCTGAGCCGGGGGACGGGCGTGGTCGGCCACACGCCCGTCCCCCCGGCCGCCGGAACGTCGGTCCGGCAGGGCAGGATGTACGCCGAGGGGGGTGGCGGTCATGGCGGGGCGGATCCGGGACGAGGACATCGCGCTGGTCCGCGAGCGCACCGCCATCGCGGACGTCATCTCCGAGGTGGTGACGCTCAAGTCGGCCGGCGGCGGCAACCTCAAGGGGCTCTGCCCGTTCCACGACGAGAAGAGCCCGTCGTTCAACGTCTCGCCCGCCCGCAACGTGTTCTACTGCTTCGGCTGCGGGGTCGGCGGCGACGCGATCAAGTTCCTGATGGACGCCGAGCACCTCAGCTTCGTCGAGTCCGTCGAGCGGCTGGCCGCGCGCGCCGGCATCCAGTTGCGCTACGTCGAGGACGACAGGTCCGCGCCGCGTACCCGGCCGCAGCAGGGGCAGCGGCAGCGCCTGATCGCGGCGCACGCCGCCGCCGTCGACTTCTACCGGGCCCAGCTCACCACCGCCGGCGCCCGCCCGGCCCGCGAGTTCCTCGCCGGGCGCGGGTTCGACCGGGCCGCCGCCGAGCGGTACGGCTGCGGCTTCGCCCCGGACGGCTGGGACCTGCTCACCAAGCACCTGCGTCAGCAGGGCTTCACCCACGACGAGCTGGTCACCGCCGGGCTCTCCCGCCCGGCGCGCTCCGGCTCGCTGATCGACCGGTTCCGCCGCCGCCTGATGTGGCCGATCCGGGACATCACCGGCGACGTGATCGGCTTCGGGGCCCGCAAGCTGTTCGACGACGACGACGGCCCGAAATACCTCAACACCCCCGAGACGCCGATCTACAAGAAGTCGCACGTGCTCTACGGCATCGACCAGGCCAAGCGGGAGATCGCCAAGCAGGGCAAGGTGGTGGTCGTCGAGGGCTACACCGACGTGATGGCCTGCCACCTCGCCGATGTGCCGACGGCGGTGGCGACCTGCGGCACCGCGTTCGGCGGCGACCACATCTCGGTGCTGCGCCGGGTGCTGTTCGACAGCGACGAGCGGGCCGGGGAGATCATCTTCACCTTCGACGGCGACGCCGCCGGGCAGAAGGCCGCGCTGCGCGCCTTCGAGGACGACCAGCGCTTCGTCGGGCGTACCTTCATCGCGGTCAGCCCCGACAACATGGACCCGTGCGAGCTGCGCCTGGCAAAGGGCGACCTGGCCGTACGCGACCTGGTGGCCCGCCGCGAGCCGCTGGTGGACTTCGCGCTCCGGCACGTGATCAGCCGGTTCGACCTGGACACCGTCGACGGCCGGGTCGAGGCCATGCGCCGCGCCGCGCCCCTGGTGGCGAAGATCAAGGACCGGGAGAAGCGCCCGGAGTACGTGCGCAAGCTCGCCGGTGACCTCGGCATGGAGATCGAGCCGGTGCAGCGCGCGGTGCTGGCGGCAGCACACGGGCAACCGGGGCCCGGTGCGCCCGCCGCACCCGCACGCCGCGGCCCGGCCGCGCCCGCCGTGGACAGCCCGCGTTCCATGGTGGAGCGGGAGGCGCTGAAGCTGGCGTTGCAGGAGCCGGTCCTGGCCGGCCCGATGTTCGACGCGGTCGAGGCGACCGACTACCAGCACCCGGTGCACGTCGCGGTGCGCGCCGCCGTCGCCGCGGCCGGCGGCGCGTCCGCCGCCACCGGTGGCGCGGTCTGGATCGAGCGGGTCCGCGACGCCTGCGACGACCTGGCCGGGCAGGCGCTGGTCGGCGAGCTGGCGGTGGAGCCGCTGCGCATCGACGGCGAGCCCGACCCGCGGTACGTCTCGATCACCATGGCCCGGCTCCAGTGGAGTTCGGTCACCGGCCGCATCCGCGACCTGAAGTCCAAGATCCAGCGGATCAACCCGGTGAGCAACAAGGACGAGTACTTCGCCCTGTTCGGGGAACTGCTCTCGCTGGAACAGCACGCACGGGCACTGCGCGAGCAGGCCGCCGGAGGATTGTGATGGGACTGTTCAACCGCCGGCCGAAACTCCCGTCGGCAGACCGGCCGCCGCTGGCCGCCGACGAGCGGGTGCTCGCCTGGGCCGCCGCCGGCACCGGCGAGGGCGGCAACGACGGCGTGCTGGTGGCCAGCAACCGCGGGCTGTGGCTGCCCGGCCGGGTGGAGCGCCTCGGCTGGCACGACATCCTCAAGGCGGTCTGGTCCGGCCGCGAACTCACAGTCACCCCGGCCGAACCGGTCGGCGAGCACGACGGCTACCTGGTGGTCGCGGACGGCCTGCCCGAGACGTATCTGCTCGTCGACCCGGGTGACCTGCCGCACCAGGTCCGGGCCCGGGTCACCGGCTCGGTGGCGTACACCTCGCACCACGAGATGCCCGGCGGCTCCGGGCGGATCGCGGCCCGGCGGGTGTCCGGGGTCGACGGGCTGACCTGGACGGTCCGCTACGACCCGGGGACGCCCGACGACGAGGCGGTGACCGCCGAGACCGCCCGGCTGGTAGCGGCGGCGCGGGCCGCCACCGCCCCCGCCGACGCCTGAGGCCTACACCTTGAGGACGTCGACCTCGTAGAGCGGGATGGAGGCGTCGCGGGTGGCCAGGGTCAGGTTCTCCGTGATCGCCTGCGCCACCAGCATCCGGTCGAAGGGATCCCGGTGATGCGGCGGCAGGCGGCCTGCGGTGATGGCGTGGTCGTGGGTCACCGGGAGTTCACGGAAACCCATGTCCCGCACCCGTTCCGCGAGGTCGGGAGGACCGGAGAGCTTTCCCGCCTGCTGCTTGATGGTGATCTCCCAGAGGCTGACCGGGGAGAGGAAGACATCGGGGTCGTGGCGTAGCCGGTCGAGGAACTCGACGGCGAGGGTGGCGTCGCCGGTGATGGCCCAGAGCGCGACGTGGGTGTCCAGCAGCAGGGTCATGCGCCGATCCCGAAGTCGGCGGCGATCTCGGCGTTGGTCTGTGGCGAATCCCAGTCACCCGAGAGGTCCACCTGCCCCGCGAGGGAGCCGATCGCGGTGCGGTCGGTCCGGCGCACCAGCGGTACGACCTTCGCCACCGGGGTGCCCGCCCGGTCGATGATGATCTCTTCGCCGCGTTCCACCCGCTCGATGATGCGCGACAGGTGGGTCTTGGCGTCATGCATGTTGTAGTGCACAGCCTCAGCCGACATGGCGCGCCCTCCTCGGTTAGCTAAGTTCTTAGTTTAGGCACGTGGGCGGGCGCCGTCGAGGAAGAGCGCGACGACCCGGGCGGGTCCGGTCTCGTCGGTGAGGTCGGCCGCGCGGGCCAGGTGCAGGAACGCGTTCATCAGGAACTCCGGTTCGCCGGTGACGGCGCCCTCGGCCCGGGCGTCGGCGAAGAACCGGGTCACCGGCGCCAGCATCAGGGCGACGTAGAGGCCCGAGACGTGCTCGCTGGTCGCGGCGGAGACGAGCGGCAGCGTGTCGTAGATGCGCTGCTCGAACGTGATCGCGTCGCCGTGCTGCCCGGCGGCGACGGTGGCGAGCGCGTGCAGCCGCCGCGGCACGTCGCCGGGGCCGGACAACGCCGCCGAGATCAGGCCGCCGACGTCGCGGATGTACCGTTCCGCCACCGCGATGTAGAGATCTTCCTTCCCGCCGGGGAAGTGGTGGTAGATGGACGGCTTCTGGATGCCGACGCTGCGGCCCACGCCGACCAGGGAGATGCCCTGGTAGCCGGTCGCGGCGAGCTGCTCGGCGAACGCGTCCATGATCTGGGTGCGGGTGTCGGTGGGGCTCATCGGTTCTCTCTCGCGTGGCGGAGGGCGAGGGCGCAGGCGGCGGTTCCGGCGACGGCGAGGACGGCGATCGCCGTGACGCCGATCGGAGCCGCGGTGAGCGCCGCGTCGCCGCCGAGCTGGCGGGCGGTGTCGACGATATAGGTGAGCGGGTTGACGACGGCGATCGCCCGCATCCAGCCGGCCAGTTCGTCGACCGGCGCGAACACGCCGGTGAAGAACGACAGGCCGAACACGGCGAGCGTGACCAGGTTGGTGGCCGACGCCGAGGCGGACCGGATCGCGAGCGCCATGCTCAGCAGCGCGACGCCGAGGCCCAGGGCCAGCATCAGCAGCAGCATCGCGGCGACGCCGGACCAGCTCGCCGGCCGGTAGCCGAGCGCCGTTGCCCCGGCGACGGTCACCGCCATCTGGAGTACGACGGCGACCAGCGCGGCGACGGCCGGGCCGACGAGGAACGGTGTGGTGGTGCCGTGGGCGAGCCGGAGACGGTCCAGGTATCCGCTGGTGAGGTCGCCCAGCACCAGCGTGCCGGCCGCACCCGCGCCGGTGGCGACGCCGGTGAGGAGGATCAGCGGCAGCAGGAACGCGGTGAAGCTCGTCCCGCCCAGGTAGGTGCTGCCGACGGCGTCGAGCTGTCCGGCGTAGACGAGCAGGAAGAACAGGGACTGGGCGACCGGGGCGACCAGCAGCGCGGGCGTACGGAGCACGGCGCGGGTCGAGCGTCCGATCGCCGCGAGGACGACCGGTGCCGGAGACCGGCGGGATGAGGCGACTGCCTGCGGGAGCACGGGTTCGGGCCTTTCGGGTCGCGGTGGGAGCACGCGTCAGCGGGCGGAGAGGGCGACGAAGACGTCGTCGAGGGAGGGCTCGGCGAGGTGGAGACCGGTGATGTCGGCGGCGACGTGGCCGGCCTCGGTCAGGGCGCTCGCCAGGGCCCGCGGATCGTCGGGCACGGCGAGGCGTACCCGGTCCGGGTGATCGGGGTCGGCACGGAACCCGGCCTCGGAGGCGGCGACGAGCGCGTTCGCGGCGGCGGCGCCGGACAGGTCGAGCGTGAGCGTACGGGCGCCGACGCGCTGCTTCAGCGACGCCGGTGAGCCCTGGGCGACCACCCGGCCGTCCCGGAGCACCGCGATCTCCGTGGCCAGCACGTCCGCCTCGTGCAGGTCCTGGGTCGAGATGAGCAGCGACGTTCCGGCCTGGTTGAGGCGGGTCAGCTCGTTCCAGAAGTCGATGCGCGCGAGCGGGTCCAGGCCGGTGGTCGGCTCGTCCAGGATCACCACGGCGGGCTCGGCGACGAGTGCCACGGCCAGGTCCAGCTTGCGGCGGGTGCCGCCGGAGAGCTTGGCGACCCGGGTCGAGCGGTGCTCGCCCAGGCCGAACAGGTCGACGAGTTCCCGCGTGCGGTGGGCCCGCTGCCGGCGTCCCAGCCCGAGCGCCACGCCGTGGAAGTCGAGCACCTCGGCCGGGGAGGCGAGCGGGTCAAGCGCGTTCGACTGCGGCGCGAGGCCGATGAGGCGCCGGGCGTCCCGCGCCTGGGTGACGGTGTCGAACCCGCCGACGCGTACCGAGCCGGACGTCGGGGTGCGCAGCGTCGCGATGATCTCCAGCAGCGTGGACTTGCCCGCGCCGTTGTGGCCGAGCACGACGAACCGGGCGCCGGGCGCGACGGTCAGGTCGAGCGCGCGCAGGGCGTCGCGGCTGCCGTAGGTCTTGGTGAGGGCGGTGGCGAGCACGAGCGGGGTCATGCCGCCACCCTACCGACCGGTCGGTAGGGTGGCCAAATCCGGTTGTCGGCAGGCCAGCCCGCCGTTAGCGTCGCGGCATGTTCGCCACCGACCGGGTCCGCCTGCGCCCGCCCACCCCGGACGACGCGCCGGACATCTTCCGCCTGCACGGCGATCCGGAGCTGCACCTGGTCACCGACGACGAGCCGTTCCTGCCGCACCACGTCGGGCAGGTCCGGGCCCGGCTGGAGAAGCGCGCCGCCGAGCAGCCGGACGCCGGCGCTCCGGTGTCGCTGCTGGCCGAGGCCGTCGCCGACGGCACATTCCTCGGCACCGGCGTGCTGTGGGGCATCAACACCTTCAACGGGTACGCGCACCTCGGCATCACGCTGCTGCCGGACGCGCGTGGCCAGGGCTACGGCACCGAGGTGATCCGGCTGCTCTGCCGGTACGGCTTCCGCAACCGCAACCTGCGCCGCCTGGAGATCGAGACGCTGGCCGGCAACACGGCCATGCGGCGTACCGCCGAGAAGTGCGGCTTCGTCCACGAGGGCACCCAGCGCGACCGCGAGTACGACGGCGACGGCTTCACCGACCTGGTGATCTACGGCCTGCTACGGCGCGACTGGACGCCGTAGCAGGCGGTCTCGCGCTCAGCCGGTGCGGTAGAACCGCTGCGCGCCCGGGTGCAGCGGGATCGGCCGGGTCGCCGCGGCGCTCGCCCGGTTGAAGTTCGCCGCCTCCGGGTGCACCTGGATCAGCTCGCCCTGCCAGGTGAACAGCACCCGGGTCAGGTCGTACGCGAGTTGCTCCGGCATGTCCGCCGCCACCAGGATCACGTTCGCCACAGTGATCGTCGGTGTCGGCTCGGGTGTGCCGTAGACCTCCCTCGGCAGCGTCGCGGTGGTGTAGACCGCGCCGAAGCGCGCGCTCAACGGCTCGATCAGCTCGTTGAGCGGCAGCAGCCGGAACGTGCCCGGAGCGGAGGTGAGCAGGTCCTTGACACCCGGTGTGGGCAGGCCGCCGGAGAAGAACATGGCGTCCAGGCCCTTGGCCCGCATCCGCTTGACCGTCTCCGGCAGCGACAGGTTGAACCGCTGGATGTCCCGGGTCGGGTCGATGCCACCGGCGGTGAGCAGGCGCCCGGCGATGATGTCGGTACCGGACTTCGGCGAACCGGTGGAGATGCGCTTGCCGCGCAGGTCGGCGAAGCTGCGGATCTTGCCGTCGGCGCGGACGATCACGTGGGTGTAGTTGCTGTAGACCCGGGCCAGCGCCCGTACCGGCTGCGGCTGCTTGTCGAACGCGCCGCGCCCGTCGACCGCGTCCGCCGCCGTGTCGGCCAGGCTGAACGCGATCTCCATGTCCCCGCTCGCCACCCGGGTGATGTTCTCCACCGACGCGCCGGTCGGCTCCGCCCGCGCCTCGTACCCGGGCAGGTGGCGGGTGATCAGGTCGGCGTACCCGCCGCCGAGCTGGTAGTAGACGCCCGTGGTGTTGCCGGTGGCCAGGAAGATCCGGCCGCCGTGCCACGCCTCGGGGGCGGAGTCCTCGGCCGCGCAGCCGGCGGTCACCAGCACCGCCGTCATCAGCGCGGCCACCAGCCGCAGCGGCCGGCCGGTCACCGGCGGACCGCCGGTTCCAGCGCCTCCGCGACCCGCTGCACCAGCGTCGCCGTCTCGTAACCGATCTGGCCCAGGTCGCAGCCGGGCGCGGCCAGCACACCCAGCAGCGCCCGTTCGCCCACCGCCATCACCAGCATCACGCCGCCGTCCATGTCCACGATCTGCTGGCGTACCCGGCCGGCGGACATCAGCCGGGCCGCGCCCACGGTCAGGCTCGCCAGTCCGCTGATCACCGCCGAGAGCTGGTCTACCTGGTCGAGGGAGAGGTCCGGCGAGGACGCCAGCCGCAGTCCGTCCTCGGAGACGGCGAGCGCGTGTGAGACGTCCGGCACCTGCTCGGCGAAGTTCGCCAGCAGCCAGTCCAGTCCCGTGGAGGACGGTGAGGTCATGGTCTTCTCCCGTTGGGTGTGGTGTTCGGGGCACGGCGCGTGGCGCTGGCCACCCCCTCGGCGAGGGCGGACAGCCGGGCGCGTACCACTTCGGGGTCGAGCAGATCGGTCGCCGGCGGCGGCGCGACGGCGCCCGGCATCTGCTCGGGCAGGTGCCCGCCCACCGGCCGCCGGGGCAGCCCGGCGGCGGTGGTCGGCACGGGCGTCGGCGGCGTGCTCACCGGCCGGATCCGCGCCGCGCTCGGTGCCAGCAAGGCGCCACCGGGCGTGCGGACGGCGGCGACCCCGCGCACCGGGCCGACGGCTGCCGGAGCCGCGGTGACCAGGTCACGGGAGCCGGCCGCCGACCGTGCGGCGGGCCCCGCCTTGAACCAGGCTGCGGCGCGCGGTCGCCGCTCCACAACCGGCCGGGACGCCACCGACTCCACCCGGGTCAGCACCGACTCCGGTACGTCGACCTGCGCCACCGTGCCGGTGCCGGGGTTGTGCAACTGCACCCGGATGCCGTGCCGCGCGGCCAGGTGGGCCACCACGTGCAGGCCCATGCTGCCCGCCGCGGCGCTGGAGAGCGTGGCCGGCGCGGCCAGCCGCTCGTTGATCTCGGCAAGCCGGCTCTCGCTGACGCCGATGCCCTGGTCGTGTACGCGCAGCACCAGCCCGTCGACTGTGCGCCGCCCGTCGACGAGCACCCGGGCGTCAGGTGGCGAGTAGACGGTGGCGTTCTCCAGCAGCTCGGCCAGCAGGTGCACCAGGTTGCCGGCCGCCGCGCCGTGCACCGCCGCGGTCGGCACGTCGATCTCCACCCGCGGATAGTCCTCGATCTCGGAGGCCGCCGCCCGCACCACGTCGTCGAGCAGCAACGCGCCCTCGTGGCCCCGGCCGGGCTCGCCACCGGCGAGCACCAGCAGGTTCTCCCCGTTGCGCCGCAGCCGGGCGGCGAGGTGGTCGAGCGCGAACAGCCGGGCCAGCGCGTCCGGGTCGGTCTCCTCGCGCTCGAAGTCGTCGAGCAGCCGCAGCTGCCGGGTGATGAGCGTACGGATGCGGCGGGCCAGCGCCTCCGCCATCCGGGTCACGTCCAGCCGCAACTCGGCCTGCTGCCCGGCCAGCCGCAACGCCGCCCGGTTCACCGTGTCGAACGCCTCGGCGACCTGCGCCACCTCGTCCTGGCCACGCCGGATCCCGTCGGTCATCCGGGTCGCCGGACCCTCGGCGGGTGTCCGCTCGCCCGCCGCGATCGCGGTGATCCGTTCCGGCAGCTCCCGGTTCGCCATGGTCAGGGCGGCTACCCGCAGCCGGCGCAGCCGCCGGCTGGTGCGTACCGCCAGCAGCACGGCGGTGACCAGCGAGCCGAGCGCGACTGTGCTCGTCGCGCCAGCTGTCAGCACCGCACGCACCCGGGCCGCGCCGGCCAGGTCTGCCGCGTCCCGGTCCAGCCCGTCGGTCAGGTCACGGCCGAGCAGGTTGTACCGGCGGATCGCACCGCTCTGCGCCACGTACCAGGCGTCACCGTCGGTCTTCACCGTGCCCGGCGCGCCGTCGGAGTCGAGCACGGCGTCACCTATCCGGCGGGCAGTGGTCACGTCGGTGCCGTCGACCAGGCGGTACCAGGCCCTGTTCGCCGGGGCGGAGGCGATCCGCAGGAACTCGGCCTGCCGCTGCTCCCGGGCGCCCCGCAGCCGGCCCAGCCGGGCCAGTTCGCCACTTTGCAGTCCACCCCGGACGAACACCGCCCGCAGCAGGTCGCGCTCCAGCGCGGACAGATGCTCCTGGGCGGCCACCGAGGCCACCTCGCGCGCCTGGTTGGCCAGGCCGGCGTCGCGGAGCTGGCTCGGCAGCGCGTCCGCGACCGCGAGCAGCGACTCCACCAGCGACACGTATGCGGGATCGCCACGCTCACCGGCCAGGGCCAGATCCCGGGTGGGCGCGAGCTGTTCCAGACGCCCGCGCGCGTCGTCCAGCACCCCGGCCAGATCGGGGGCGGCCCGGCGCGCGTCCCCCTGGGCCGAGCGGTAGCGCTCCACGGCCGTGTCCACCCGGCGGCGCTGCGCGTCCACGAGCGGGCGGCCGGACGTGCCACCGCGCTGACGCAACGCGGCCGTCTCGGCCAGTTCGCGTTCCAGCTCGTGCACCAGCCGCACGGTCGCGGTGGCCGTGCCGGCCAGGACGCGTGCCCGGTCGGCGTCGGCGGACGCGTCGAGCGCGGCGCCGGTCTGCGCCGTCCCCAGCACGATCAGGCCGGCGGTGGCCACCAGGATCGGGGCCAGCAGTTGGACGCGGACCGAGCGGAGGCGTCCGGTGCGGTCCGCGGAGCGGTGATGCCGGCGTACGCGAGCCGGGTGGGGCAGCGGCACGGGGGTCTCCGGGTCGGGTCGGTGGGCCGGGCCCGGACGCACGTCCGGGCCCGGCCCGTTCGGGTCAGCTCGCGCCGAGGTCGCTCAGCGCCCGCTCCGCGCCACGGTGCAGCGGCACCGGGTCGGTCTTGCGTGCGTTGCCCAGCTCGATGCCCTTCGCCGCCGGGTTCGCCTGGGCCAGGGCGTCCTTGGAGTCGAAGACCGTCCGGGTGATCGCGCAGGCCACGTCGGCGTCCAGGTTGTCCCGCACCAGCAGCACGTTCGGCACCACGATGGTGGGCACGTCGGCCGGGGTCCGGTAGACGTCCTTGCCGATGGTGCCGGCCTGGTACGCCGGGTTCAGCTCGGCCATCTTCGGCAGCAGCGGGCTGATGTCGAGGAACTTCACCTTGTCACCGGACGTGGTGAACAGGTCGGTGACCCCGCCGGTCGGGACGCCGCCGGACCAGAAGAAGCCGTCGACGCTGCCGTCCTTCATGCCGTCGACGGTCTTGGTGAGGTCCAGCCGCTGCGCCTGGACGTCCTTTGCCGGGTCCAGCCCGGCGGCGGTGAGCAGCCGGTTGGCGATGACCTCGGTGCCGGACTTGGGCGAGCCGGTGGAGATCTTCTTGCCCTTCATGTCGGCCACCGACGTGATCCCCGCGTCGGCGCGGACCACCACCTGGGTGTAGTTGTCGTAGATCCGGGCCAGCGCCTTGACCGGCTGTGGCGAGCTGAAGCTCCCCTTGCCCTGCACCGCGTTGACAGCGGTGTCGAACAGGGAGAACGCCACGTCGTACTGGCCGGCGACGAGCTGTTCGACGTTCTGCACCGAGGCGCCGGTCTCGGCGGCCGTCCCGGTGAGCTTGCCGTCGGTGGCCTTGCTCAGCTCACCGGCGAGCGCGTTGCCGACCACGTAGTACACGCCGGTGGCGTTGCCGGTGGCGATGCCGACCCGGGTGTCCTTGGTGACCTTGCAGCTGACCTCGCGGGCGGCGTCGTCCTTCGCCGCGCCGTCCTGACGGCCCCCGCAGCCGGCGGCACCGGCGGCGACCAGGACGAGCGCTCCGACACCCGCCACTATCCTCGCGTCGATCCGTCCCACTCTCTCTCCTCCCCATGGTCCACGGATTTTTCGACCGACGGGTGGCCGGCGTGCCCGGCGGCGCCACGTCGGACGTACACGCCCGCGACCGCGAGCGCGGTGAGCGCCGCGCCGATCGCCATGGGCAGCGGTTCCAGCCAGAGCAGCACCAGTCCGGCGAACGCGCCGACGATCCGCTCCGGCGCGCCGGCCGGGCCCACACCGGGGAGCCAGCCACCGGCCGCGACCGCCAGCACGGCCACGCCCAGCGCCGACACCAGGCCGGCGGTCACGATCCGCCCGGCGCCGCCGATGCCGAGCAGCCCGAGACCGGTCGGCGTGACCACGAAGGCCAGCGGGATCAGGTACGCCGGCAGCGCGTACCGCAGGGTCTGCCACATGGTCGGCACCAGCCGGCCGCCGGTGACGGCGGCGGCGGCGACCGCTGCGAGCGCGGTCGGCGGCGAGACCTCGGACAGCACCGCGAAGTAGAAGACGAACATGGCCGCGGCGGGCGCGGCGACGCCCAGGTTCAGCAGCGCCGGACCGATGATCACCCAGCCGATGACGAAGGACGCGGTGACCGGCACGGCGAGGCCGAGCAGGCTCAACGCGACGGCGGCGAGCACGGCGGTCAGCGCCAGCACCACGGCCGGCTCGGAACTGACCGACTGCGCGCCGTCGATCAGCAGCGCGGCGGCCTGCGGCCCGAGGCCGGTCTTCGTGGTGGTGGCGGTGATGATGCCGGCCGCGGCACAGACGGCGCTCACCGCGAGCACCCCGCGTACGCCGTCGCGCAGCGCCGCCACCAGCCGGGCGGGCGTGAGCCGGTGCCGCCGGTCCAGGAAGGACAGCACCGCCGCGATCACTGTGGCGATGACCACCGCCCGCGTCGCCGAGGCGCCGAGCGCCAGCACCAGGATGATCACGAGAAGCGAGAGGAAGTGATAGCCGAAGCGGGCCAGCAGCCGCCAGGCCGAGCCGGTGTCGATGACCACCGGCCGGACGCCGGAGCGCCGGGCGTCGATCTCGACGGAGAGCAGGATCCCCAGGTAGTAGAGGATCGTCGGCACGGTGGCCCAGCCGAGCACCTGGAGGTAGGACACACCCAGGTACTCGGCGATGATGAACGCCGCGGCGCCGAGCGTGGGCGGCGACAGGATCGCCCCGACTCCGGCGGCGGCGAGCATGCCGCCCGCGCGTTCGGCCGGGTAGCCGGCGCGGCGCAGGATCGGCCAGGTCACCGCGCCGATGCTGACGGTGGTGGCGGCGCCGGAACCGGAGACCGTGCCGAGCAGGAAGCCCGAGGCGACGGCGGTGCGCCCGGCGGCCGTCCGGGAGCGGCGGAACGCGGCCGCGGACAGCTCCACGAAGAACCGGCCCGCGCCGGACAGGTCGAGCACCGCGCCGTAGATGGTGAACAGCACGATGTACGAGGCGGCCACGTCCAGCGGGGTGCCGTAGAAGCCGCTGTCGGAGTTGTAGAACGCGTCGACGAGCTGCCCGAAGTCGAGCCCCGCGTGCGCCACCGGCCAGCCCTGCGGCAGCAGCCCGCCGTAGTAGCCGTACCCGAGGAACAGCACGCAGACCGCCGGCAGGATCCAGCCGGTGGTGCGCCGGCACGCCTCCAGCAGCAGGAGCAGCAGCCCGGTGCCGAACGCCACGTCCAGCGGATCCAGCAGGCCCTGCCGGTCGAGGAAGGCGTCGTAGCCGCCGCCACCGGCGCCGACGGTGACCGGCAGTACCGGGTAGAGGCAGACCACGAGCGCCGCGGCGGCCAGCAGCCAGTCCACAGGCGTCGGTCCGTGCCGGTCGTCCACCTCGGTCGCCGTGCGGCGCAGCCGCACCCCCGAGGGGTACGCGAGGAAAACCATCGGCAGGATGCCGGCCAGGAAGAAGATGAGGTAGTACTTGCTGCCCTGGGCCAGCGGGAAGAACACCTGCCAGAGCGTCAGCAGCCCGACCGCGACGGTGACGCCGGTGAAGAGGAGCCCGACCGGCCCGGCGAGCACCCGTCCCGGCTTCTCCTCCTCGAACCGGGCCGCCAGTTCCCGGGCGTCCTTCGTCTGTTCCAGGCTCTGGCCGGGGGTGTGGGTGTCGCTTCCGCCGGGGCTGTGCTGCTCGTCCGTCCGGTGCTGCTCGTCCGTCCGGTGCCGCTCGTCCGTGCTGTGCTGCTCGGCCGCGGCGTGGTGTTCGGCCCGGCTGTGGTGGTGCGTCTCGCCCGGCCCGTCGTCGGCCCACTCGGGGCCGGCCACGCTCCCGTCGTCCGGAGGCAGCGGCACCACCTCGGCGTCCACGTCGGACCCCGGTCGTCCGTCGGACGGCGGCCGGGGTTTGGGGGGAGTCGCGTCGGGGGGGCGAACGGACGGCACGAGGGGGCACGATACGCGAATAGCGCGCATGGTGGGAACATTGCCGATCGTGATTGCAATGAGTGACGGAATGGGGCTTCGCTCACTCATGGGACTCATTTCTTGAAACCGTTTCGCAATGGCTGAGGGCGGTCTCTCGCAGCTCACTCACGACTGTGGGCGGGCGGTTTCTGCAACGATGCAAACGCGTTCCCCTGGAACTGCTGCCGTCACGGAACGTGGTCGATAGGTCCGGTGTCCTCTCGTGGGAGCGGCACCCGCCGTACCGGCCCGAGCCGGGCTGTCCGCCCTGGCGTCGGCCACGCCGCCGGGGCGTCGAGCGGCGGGTGAGCCGCTGGCGGGACCGCGCGCGACCACGCCCGTAGCGACTTCGCCGAGGTGGTGACATCGGTCCCGCGACGACACCGCCGCTTCGTCGAGCCGGCGGTGTCGTCATGCGCGCCCCGGTCTGCCCGCTCGCCCAACCGCGCCGCCGGCTCCGGGGAGTGGAACGTCATGGGTGTCAACGGCGGGCGGAGACACCCATGACGTTCCACTCGCCGTGACGACCGTCGAGATATTGCGCGAGTGGATATTTGTGGCGGCCGACAAGTCGCCACTGTCGCGGAAGGGGGTGGCGGGGTGCCGGTGAGGGTGCCGCGTCGCCCTTGCTGCTCTGCATCCGTCGGCGCACATGATCACGGAGCGTGTTTGTCGCGCGGGTGGCTGCAGAGCAAGGCATTGGCATGACGCGGTGGAAGCCCGAGTGGGGCGCCAACCGACGGGGTGAGCGGGGCGACGGGTGGCGGTCGAGTGGCCGGTTGCGGGCGCGGTGGTTATCGCCGCCGCCGTCAGGGCATGTCGTCCGGGACGACATGCCGATCAGGAGGTGCCATGGCCGCCCGCGACGTCCACGACGACGCCCGAGACGGGCACGACGACGCCCCCGCTTCGCACGACCAGCCCGGTGCCGGAGGCCGGCCCGCACCCCGCGACCGGGGCGACCGGCCGGCCGGGCGGGACCGGGTGGGGCCGGTGGGGCCCGACGACGGGCCGGACAGCCCGGCCGACCTGTCTGGCACGCGCTGGATGGCGACGCTCAAGCGGACCGTACGGGAGTTCCAGGACGACAGCCTGACCGACTGGGCCGCCGCGCTCACCTACTACGGCGTGCTCTCCATCTTCCCGGGCGTCCTGGTGCTGATCTCGCTGCTCGGCCTGCTCGGCGACCGGGCCACCGAGGGGGTACGGGACACCGTCGGGCAGGCGGTGCCGGAGCCGAACATCCGACGCATCATCGAGAGCGCGATCGACCAGGCCGGCCAGTCCGGCGGGCTGGCGAGCATCGCGGCGATTGTCGGTCTGGTGGCGGCGTTCTGGTCGGCCTCCGGCTACATCGCCGCGTTCATGCGCGCCTCGAACAGCATCTACGACGTGCCGGAGGGGCGGCCGATCTGGAAGACGTTGCCGGTACGCCTCGGCGTGACCGCGGTGATCGGGGTGATGCTGCTCGTCAGCGCCGTGATCGTGGTGTTCACCGGCGGCCTGGCCGAGCAGGCGGGAAACGCGATCGGGCTCGGCGAGACCGCCGTGACGGCGTGGAACATCGCCAAGTGGCCGGTGCTGCTGCTGATCGTGAGCCTGATGTTCGCGATCCTCTACTGGGCTTCGCCGAACGCCCGGCACGGTGGCTTCCGCTGGGTGAGTCCGGGTGGCGTGCTCGCGGTGGTGCTCTGGCTGGTGGTCTCCGGCCTGTTCGCGCTCTACGTCAGCAACTTCGGCTCGTACAACAAGACGTACGGCGCGGTGGCCGGCGTGATCATCTTCCTGGTGTGGCTGTGGTTGAGCAACGTCGCCATCCTGCTCGGCGCGGAGTTCGACGCCGAGTTGGAGCGCAGCCGCGCCATCGCGGCCGGGCACCCGGCCGACGAGGAGCCCTACGTGGAGCTGCGTGACGACCGCAAGCTGCGCAAGAAGGACCGGAAGAACTCCCGTTGACCCGAAAACCGCAGCACCCCGCCCGGAAGGAATACGGGCGGGGTGCTGCTTTTCATGATCCACGCCATGCTTTTGTTCGTATGGACAAAAGTTTGCATCGTGCGTGCCGAAGCTATGGACATGCGACCCGGAAGGCTCCTACTGTGTCGGGCACGACACACATCGTCATCGTCGATGTGGCGGACTCCGATGCGGAGGTGACTGCCGGTGCGGACGGTCGACCCCCTGCACGTACGGCTGCTGCGGCTGCTCCGGGACGAGGGCCCGGTGTCCCGCGCCGAACTCGGCGACCGGCTCCAGATGCCCCGCCCGCGACTGGTCGCCGAGCTGGAACGGCTCGTCTCCCTCCGGTACGTGGCCGAGGCCGGACTGGCCGCCTCGCGGGGCGGGCGACGATCCACGCTCGTCGAGCTGAGCCCGCACCTGCGCTTCGCCGCCGTCGACCTGGGTGCCAGCTCGATCGACGTGGAGGTGGTGAACGGCCGGCTGGAGGCGGTGGCCGCCTACACCGAGGCCGCTGACATCCGCTCCGGCCCGAAGGTGACGCTCCAGCGGGTGAACGAGCTGCTGCACAAGGCCAGGGTGGAGGGCGCGTACGAGCGGCTCGACGCGGTCGGCATCGGCGTACCCGGGCCGGTGAGCTTCCGCGACGGCGTGCCGGTCTCCCCGCCGATCATGCCGGGCTGGGACCGGTTCCCGGTCCGCGAGTTGCTCACCCGCGAGCACGGCTGCCCGGCGGTGGTCGACAACGACGTCAACATCATGGCGATCGGGGAGCGGCACGGCGGCGTGGCCCACTCCGTCGACGACTTCCTGTTCATCAAGATCGGTACCGGCATCGGCTGCGGCATCTACCTGCACGGCGAGGTCTACCGGGGCACCGACGGCTGCGCCGGGGACATCGGTCACATCCAGGTCGACCCGAACGGTCCGATGTGCTCCTGCGGCAACCTCGGCTGCCTGGAGGCGGTGTTCAGCGGCGCCGCGCTGGCCCGGGAGGCGGCGGTCGCGGCCCGCGCCGAGACGTCCCCGGTGCTGGCCGAGCGGCTGTCCGCCCGGGGTGGGGTGACCGCGCTGGACGTGGCGCAGGGGGCGGTCGAGGGGGACGTCACCTGCATCCGGCTGATCCGCGACGGCGGCCGGCGGGTCGGCGGGGTGCTGGCCGGGCTGGTGAGCTTCACCAACCCGTCGATGATCGTCATCGGCGGCGGGCTCGCCCAGCTCGGCCACATCCTGCTCGCCGAGATCCGCAGTGTGGTCTACCGCCGGTCGCTGCCGCTGGCCACCGGCAACCTGCCCGTCGTCCTGTCCGAGCTGGGCCCGCGCGCCGGCGTCGCCGGCGCGGCCGTGCTCGCCAGCGACCTCGCGTTCGGCGAAGCAGCGTGAGCGCGAGGAG
>NZ_JBEZDP010000009.1:154036-155751 GCF_040648395.1 Micromonospora sp. NPDC049151 | reverse complement strand
CGGTGAGCCGGTGTTGCGAGCCCCGCAGTCGCGAACGGGGGCGGGCTCGGTGAGCGCGAGGAGTGAGCCGGTGTTGCGAGCCCCGCAGTCGCGAACGGGGGCGGGCTCGGTGAGCGCGAGGAGTGAGCCGGTGTTGCGAGCCCCGCAGTCGCGAACGAAGGGCGAAGCAGCGTGAGCGCGAGGAAGGCGGGCGCGGGCGCCGTCGCGGGCGAGGTGGTGCTGCGCCTCACCGACGTGGTCAAGACGTTCCCGGGGGTACGCGCGCTCGACGGCGTGCGACTGGAGGTGCGGGCGGGCGAGGTGCACTGCCTGCTGGGGCAGAACGGCGCCGGCAAGTCCACACTGATCAAGGTGCTGGCCGGGGTGCACCGGCCGGACTCGGGCGAGGTGCTCTGGCGGGGCGAGCCGGCCTCGTTCGCCGATCCACAGGCCGCCATGCGCGCCGGCATCGCCACCATCTACCAGGAACTCGATCTGGTCGACGACCTGTCGGTGGCGGAGAACGCGTTCCTCGGTCACGAGCCGCGCCGGTTCGGGTTCGTCCGGCGGGGGCACACGGCCCGGCATACCCGGCAGATCCTGGCCCGCCTCGGCCACCCGGAGATCCCGCCGGGACGGCTGGTGCGGCACCTGCCCGCCGCCGGCAAGCAGATCGTCAGCATGGCCCGGGCGCTGTCCCACGAGGCCCGGCTGATCATCATGGACGAGCCGAGCGCCGTGCTGGCCCACGACGAGGTGGCGAACCTGTTCCGGATCATCCGCGAACTCACCGCGCAGGGCATCGCGGTCGTCTACATCTCGCACCGGCTGGAGGAGATCCGCGAGATCGGCGACCGGGTCACCGTACTCAAGGACGGCCGGACCACGGCGGCGAGCCTGCCGGCCCGCGAGACACCGACCCGCGACCTGGTCGCCCGGATGACCGGGCGGACCATCGAGTACGTCTTCCCGAAGCGCCCGCCCGGCCACGGGGGCGGCGCGGAGCTGTTGCGGGTGGACGGGCTGACCCGGCCCGGCGAGTTCGCCGACGTCTCGCTCCGGGTCCGGGCGGGAGAGATCGTCGGCATCGCCGGGCTGGTCGGTTCGGGCCGCTCGGAGTTGCTGGAGACCATCTTCGGCGCGCGCCGGGCGCACGCCGGGACGGTCCGGGTCGACGGCCGGGTGCTGCGTCCCGGCAGTGTGGGCGCGGCGGTACGGGCCGGGATGGGCATGGCGCCGGAGGAGCGCAAGAGCCAGGCGCTGCTGCTGGGCGAGCCGGTCTACCGCAACGTCACGCTCGCCACGTTCGGCAGGTACGCCCGCCTCGGCTTCACGGACGCCGCCCGGGAGCGCGCCGAGGCGGACCGCGTCGCCGCGTCGCTGGAGCTGCGGCCCCGGGACGTACGCCGGCCGGTGCGCACGCTGTCCGGCGGCAACCAGCAGAAGGTGGTGGTCGGGCGGTGGCTGCTCGGCGGCACCCGGCTGCTGCTGCTCGACGAGCCGACCCGGGGCGTGGACGTGGGCGCCCGCGCCGAGCTGTACCAGGTGATCCGCGATCTGGCCGCCCGTGGTGTGGGGGTGCTGCTGGTCTCCAGCGAGGTCCCCGAGGTGCTGGGCCTGGCCGACCGGGTGCTGGTGATGCGGGAGGGCCGGGTGGTACGTGAGGCCCCGGCCGGCGAACTGGACGAGAACACAGTGCTCGACCTCGTCATGGCGGGGTCCCTCATGGAAGGCGT
>NZ_JBEZDP010000009.1:0-153939 GCF_040648395.1 Micromonospora sp. NPDC049151 | reverse complement strand
CGCGCCGGCATGAGCGAGCGACAGCGAGCGAATCATCGACACAGCGCCGGAGAGTCTCGTGGCGGCGCCGCGCGAAGCGGGGCGCCGGCATGAGCGAGCGACAGCGAGCGAATCATCGACACAGCGCCGGAGAGTCTCGTGGCGGCGCCGCGCGAAGCGGGGCGCCGGCATGAGCGACGTGACCGAATCCGCCCTGCCCGCGCAGTCGCCGCCGGTGGAGCGGGCGGAGACCGCGAAGGCCGACGCGCCGGCGAAGCTCTCCTGGTGGCGCGGCGACGGCGGTGAGGGCGCCAAGCGCAACCTCGGCCTGCTCGCCACGCTCGTCGTGCTGGTGGTCATCGGCGTCCTGACCCGCCCCGACCTCTACGGCGACCCGAACTGGGTGTGGGGCAACACGCTCACCATCCTCAAGCTCGCCTCGGTGGTCGGCGTGGTCACCGTCGGTATGACCTTCGTGATCATCGGCGGCGGCATCGACCTGTCTGTGGGCGCGATCGTCGCGCTCGCAGGGGTGTGGTGCACCACTGTGGCCACGCAGAGCTACGGTGCGGGCGGCATGATCTTCACCGCGCTGACCGTCGGGCTCGCCGTCGGCGTGGTGAACGGGCTGCTCGTCTCGTACGGGCGGCTGGTGCCGTTCATCGCCACGCTGGCCATGCTCGTCGCCGCCCGGGGGCTGGCGGCGGAGATCTCCGACAAGCAGACCCAGGTGTCGGGCAACACGTTCATCAACGGCATCGCCAGCACGAACGTGCTCGGCATCCCGCTGCTGGTCTACATCCTGGTGGCGGTGGTGGCGGCGGGCTGGGTGCTGTTGAACCGCACCACGTTCGGCCGCCGTACGGTGGCGGTCGGCGGCAACCCGGAGGCGGCCCGGCTCGCCGGCATCAACGTCCGCCGGCACACAGTGCTGCTCTACGCGCTGTCCGGCCTGTGCTGCGGCATCGCCGCGGTCATGCTGACCGCGCAGGCCACCTCCGCGCAGGCGGCGATGGCCAACCTCTACGAGCTGGACGCGATCGCCGCCGCGATCATCGGCGGCACGCTGCTCAGCGGCGGGCGGGGCACGATCATCGGCTCCCTGCTCGGGGTGATCATCTTCTCCACCATCACCAACCTGTTCGCCATCAACAACCTCTCCGCCGAGGCCCAGAACATGGTCAAGGGCGGCATCATCGTCGCCGCCGTCCTGGTCCAGCAGGTGCAGTTCGGCAGTCTCACCCAGTTCCTCGCCCGCAACCGGGCCACCACCACCTGACCCCACCCGCGCACACCCGGCTGCCGTCGTACCGACGGTGGTCCGGCCCGCCACACCCGAAACCACCCCACCACCTCATCCCAGGAGGCGTCATGAGAACACCGCGCCATGACCTGTCCCGCCGCCGGCTGCTCTTCGGCGGGGCCGCCGTCTCCGCCGGGGTGCTGCTCGCCGGCTGCACCAGCAACGAGCAGAGCCCGACCGAGGCGCAGACCAAGGCGGCCGGTTCCGGCGCCGGCACCGAGCCGGGCAAGAAGGTGAGCATCGGCTTCTCCGCCCCGGCCGCCGACCACGGCTGGATCGCCGCCATCACCAACAACGCCAAGGCGCAGGCCGGGGCGTACCAGGACGTGGAGCTGAAGTCGGTCGAGGCCGGCGCGGACGCGGCGGCCCAGCGCGCGGCGCTGTCCACGCTGATCTCGCAGAAGCCGGACGTGATCGTGCTGCTGCCGCACGACGGCAAGGAACTCAACGCGTTCGGGCTGGAGGCGATGAAGGCCGGCATCCCGGTGGTGAACCTGGACCGGGCCTTCCCGGACGCGCGCGCCTACCGGTGCCAGATCAAGGGCGACAACTACGGCATGGGGGTGGCCGCCGCCACCTACATCGCCGAGCAGCTGAAGGCCAAGGGCGTGAGCAACCCGGTGATCGGCGAGATCCCCGGCATCGAGTCGCTGGAGCTGACCCAGGAACGGTCGAAGGGGTTCGCCGACACGCTCGCCTCGTACGGATTCAAGGTCGCCAACCGGCGGCCGGCCGAGTTCACAGTCGACTCCGGGCAGCAGGCGGCCACCGGCCTGTTCCAGGCTCTGCCGAAGCTCGACGCGGTCTGGAACCACGACGACGACCAGGGCATCGGCGTGCTCGCGGCGGTCAACCAGGCCAACCGCAAGGAATTCATCATGGTCGGCGGCGCCGGCTCGAAGAAGGCGATGGAGGACATCGCCGCCGACAACACGGTCCTCAAGGCCACAGTCACCTACAGCCCGTCGATGGCCTCCTCGGCCATCTCCCTGGCCCGCCTGATCGGCCAGGGCAAGGGCATGTCCGACCTGGTCGAACTCCAGGTACCGAAGGAGATCGTGCTCGCCTCCGAGACGATCACCAAGGAGAACGCGGGCGACTACCTGAAGCTCGGGTTCTGACACACGGGGGGAGACCCACCTTGTCCAGTCACGACAGCATCCTGCGCGTCGGCATGGTCGGCTACGCGTTCATGGGCGCCGCGCACTCCCAGGCGTGGCGCACCGTGAACCGGGTGTTCGACCTGCCGGCGCGGGTGCGGATGGCGCTCGTCTGCGGCCGGGACGAACCGAAGGTGGCCGAGGCCGCCGACCGGCTCGGCTGGGACGGCTACACCACCGACTGGCGGCGGCTCGTCGAGTCCGACGAGATCGACGTGGTCGACATCTGCACGCCGGGGGACAGCCACCGCGAGATCGCGCTCGCCGCGCTCGCCGCGGGCAAGCACGTGCTGTGCGAGAAGCCGCTGGCGAACAGCGTGGCCGAGGCCCGCGAGATGACCGGGGCCGCGGCCCGGGCACGCGAGTCCGGGGTACGTGCCATGTGCGGTTTCAACTACCGGCGGGTGCCGGCTGTCGCCCTGATGCGGCAACTGGTGGCGGACGGGCGGATCGGCGAGATCCGGCACGTCCGGGCGACCTATCTCCAGGACTGGATCGTCGATCCGCAGTTCCCGCTGGTGTGGCGGTTGCAGAAGGACAGGGCGGGCTCCGGCGCGCTCGGTGACATCGGCGCGCACATCATCGACCTGACCCAGTACGTCGCCGGTCAGCTCATCACCGGGGTCAGCGCGCTGACCGAGACGTTCGTCCGCCAGCGGCCCCTCGTGGCCGGGTCGAGCGGCCTGGCCGCGCGGGCCGACGGCAACGGCAGCGCGATGGGGCAGGTGACAGTGGACGACGCGGCGGTGTTCGTGGCCCGGCTGGACGGGGGAGCGCTGGCCACGTACGAGGCGACCCGCTTCGCCACCGGCCGTAAGAACGCGCTGCGGGTCGAGATCAACGGCTCGTGCGGCAGCGTCGTGTTCGACCTGGAACGCCTCAACGAGCTGGAGTTCCTGGACGCCACCCGACCCAGCGCCGAACAGGGCTTCAGCCGGATCCTGGTGACCGAGCCGGAGCACCCGTACCTGGGTGCGTGGTGGCCGCCCGGCCACATCATCGGCTACGAGCACTCCTTCACCCACCAGGCGCGCGACTTCGTCGAGGCGGTCGCCACCGGCGCCGACCCGGCCCCGTCGTTCGCCGACGCGTTGCAGGTCCAGCTCGTGCTCGACGCGGTCACCCGCTCGGCCGAGCGGGCCGCCTGGACGGAGGTGGAGCCCGCTCTGGCCGACGCCTCCGCCTGACCCGAGGCGGGCCCCGTGCGGTCCGCCGACACTCACCGGCACCGGCCGGCGAGGGCCCGCCGCGGTTGCGCCCCGCAGTGGGACGAGGCCGGCGCCGGCGAGCGTGCCGCCGGAGTCCGCCGGCACGACCAGCACGGCCCGCCGGTGGGGCCGGACCGGGATTCCCCGGCCGCGCCGGCGGGCGACCGCGAGGTGGCCGGTGACCCGGCGGGAGGCGCAACCCGCCCGGGAGCAGACGCCGCGGCGTCCACCGGTGCCCACGTGCCGCCTCCGGTCGTCCTCGCCCCGGTCCGCGACGGAATCCCCCATCACCGCAGGGGAGAAGGACAATGGCGCGACCCATCACGCTCTTCACCGGCCAGTGGGCCGATCTGCCGTTCGACGAGGTCTGCCGGCTTGCCGCCGAGTGGGGCTACGACGGGCTGGAGATCGCCTGCTGGGGCGACCACTTCGAGGTGGACAAGGCACTCGCCGACGACTCGTACGTGGAGCGCAAACGGGACACCCTCGCCAGGCACAACCTCCAGGTGTTCGCCGTCTCCAACCACCTGGTCGGGCAGGCGGTCTGCGACCACCCGATCGACGAGCGGCACCAGGACATCCTCCCGGCCCGGATCTGGGGCGACGGCGAGCCGGAGGGGGTGCGGCAGCGGGCCGCCGAGGAGATCAAGGACACCGCGCGGGCGGCGGCGAAGCTCGGCGTACGCACCGTCGTCGGCTTCACCGGTTCGTCCATCTGGCACACCGTGGCGATGTTCCCGCCGGTGCCACCAGCCATGATCGAGCGCGGCTACCAGGACTTCGCCGACAGGTGGAACCCGATCCTTGACGTCTTCGACGAGGTGGGCGTGCGGTTCGCGCACGAGGTGCACCCCAGCGAGATCGCGTACGACTACTGGACCACGAAGCGCACGCTGGAGGCGATCGGGCACCGGGAGGCGTTCGGGCTGAACTGGGATCCGTCGCACTTCGTCTGGCAGGAGCTGGACCCGGTGAACTTCATCTTCGACTTCGCCGACCGGATCTACCACGTCGACTGCAAGGACGCGAAGGTCCGTACCGGGGACGGGCGGCGCGGACGGCTCTCCTCCCACCTGCCCTGGGCCGACATGCGGCGCGGCTGGGACTTCGTCTCCACCGGCCACGGCGACGTGCCGTGGGAGGACTGCTTCCGGGCGCTGAACGCGATCGGCTACGACGGCCCGATCTCGGTCGAGTGGGAGGACGCCGGCATGGACCGCCTGGTCGGCGCGCCGGAGGCATTCCAGTTCGTCCGCCGCCTGGCCTTCGACGCCCCGTCCGCGGCCTTCGACGCCGCCTTCACCAGCCGCGACTGACCCACCCCACCCACCCTCCCGCCCCGCCCTCCGTCCTCTCGCGCCCGCGATCTTGCAGTTGCGGCCCTCCCGAAACGGGAATAAGCGGCATCACAGGGGCCGCAACTGCAAGATCGGCGGGGCGAAGAGGGTGGGGTGGGGTGGGGTGGGTCAGCGGGCGGTGTAGGTGTGGTTGCTGGCCAGGTGGGCTGCGCCGAGCAGGCCGGCGGTGTCGCCGAGGTCGGACAGGACGATCGGCATGCTGCCGGTGGCCAGCGGTGTGGAGCGCCGGTAGACCACGCTCCGGATCTCCGCGAGCAGGACCGGCCCGGTCCCGGCCGGCGCCCCGCCGATGATGACGATGGCCGGGTTGACGAAGCTGACCAGCCCGACCAGCACCCGGCCGAGCCGGCGCGCGGCGTCGCGGACGAGTGTCTGTGCCGCCGCGTCGCCCTCGGTGGCCGCCGACGCCACGTCGGCCACCGACAGCGTCCCGGCCGCCGCGAGCCGGTCCGCCAGCGCCGTCGAGCGCCCCGCCCGCGCGGCCGTCACCGCCTCCCGCACCAGTGCGGCATCCCCGCAGTACGCCTCGACGCACCCGTTGTTGCCGCAGCCGCAGAGCGGCCCGTCCTCGGTGAGCTGGAGATGGCCGATGTCGCCGGCCCCGCTGGCCGCGCCCCGGTAGAGCGACCCGGCGAGCACCAGCCCGCAGCCGACCGCCTCACCCAGCTTGACGTAGAGGAAGTCGTCGAACGGGCGGCCGGTGCCGGCGTGCCGTTCGCCGAGGGCCATCGCGTTGGCGTCGTTGTCCACCTGCACCGGGCAGCCCAGCTCGGCGGCGAGCGTGTCGCGTACCGGGAAGCGGTGCCAGCCGGGCAGGGCCGGCGCGGACACCGGCGTGCCGTCGCGGACCTCGACCGGCGCGGGCAGCGCGACGCCGACGCCGGTGAGTGACGTCAGTCCCGCCTCGACGCGAAGCTTGCCGAGCAGTTCGGCGACGCGCCCGACCACCACGTCCGGGCCGAGCCGCACGTCCACCGGTTCGTCGTGCCGGGCGAGCGGGTTCAGTTCGCCGTCGGTGAGCGCGACCCGCAGGACGCCGCCGCCGACGAGTACCGCGCCGAACCGGACCTGCGCGCCGACGCGCAGCAGCGACGAGCGGCGTCCGCCTCGCGACGCGGCCGGTCCGGCGCCCTCCACCAGGCCGAGCGCGGTCAGCCGCTCCACCTCGGCGGCGAACCGGGCCCGGGGCAGGCCGAGCAGGTCGGCCAGCTCGACCCGGGAGCGTGGACCGTCGTCGCGCAGCAGGCGCAGCAGCCGCGCCTGATCCACCGTCTCCGGTCCGACCATCGGCATGCGGCCACCTCCCCACCGAGAATGTGCCACACCCGGGCCCAGGCGCACGGAATCGGGCCGGTCACCCGGAGGTGACCGGCCCGCTGTCCGCTGTTGTCAGAGCGTGTTGCCGGTGCTGGACGGCTTGGTGCTCGTGCCGGTCGTGCTGGTCGAGCCGGACGTGCTGGTCGAGGCCGTGCCGTTGGCGCTGCGGCTGCCGACCGAGGCCGGCGTGCCGGCGAACGGCTTGTCGGCGTCGGTCATGCCCGGCTTGCCGCCGTTGCCGGTGGCGAGCTTCTCACCGATCTTGGTCTGTCCCAGCTTGTCCTTGCCCTCCGAGTAGAGCCGGTTCGCCTGGGCCTGCGCGACCCCGGCCGCCTCCTGGACGGTCGGGTGGTCGAGCACCTTGCGCCCGCGGACCACCAGCTCCTCGTACTTCTCCCGGCCGGCACGGGCGCCCAGGACGAATCCCGCAGCCAGCCCGCCAAGAAACATGATCTTTCCGCGCATGGCGGCTCCTTCCGTACCTGACGCTCTCGCCGGTTTCCCGCCAGCTCGGCGGAACGACCGTCTCGCGCCTGCGTTCTCTGTCGACGGCTAACTACCCATCCTGCTCTCCGCTCATGCCTCCCTGTGCCGAGATGACGATTTGTCCGGAATCCTGGCGCGTCCGCCCGGTCGGGTCCTCCTCCGGTAACCCCCTGGCGCACCACCCCCCGATGTCCTGTACTCTTGTCCCCGTCGCACGGAGCGGAGAGATCCGCACCGAGCGGTGCACGGTCCCCTGTAGCTCAATTGGCAGAGCAGCCGGCTGTTAACCGGCAGGTTATTGGTTCGAGTCCAATCGGGGGAGCTTCGATCCACGTCACGCCCGTCGGCATCGCCGGCGGGCGTTCGTCGTTCCGGTGGCCCCGGCGATGCGCCCGGCTGCCCGGTTTCCGCCCCCGAGTCCTCGTTCGCCCGGCAGGATGGTCGGCGTCGACTTAGACTCCCGCTGCGTCGATTGATGCGTCGATTCGAGGACGGTGGAGATGGCCGCAGGACGCAGCCGCTGGACCGCGACGCTGATCGCGGTGGCGGTGGTGCTCGGGTGGCTGATCGTCGGCGGCATCGCCGGCCCCTACTCCGGCAAGCTCGGCGAGGTCTCCACAAACGACAACGCCTCCTTCCTGCCGGCCGACGCCGAGTCCACCCGGGCGCAGGACCTGGCCGGCGGATTCGTCGACCGCGAGACCACCCCGGCACTCGTGGTCTACGAACGACCCGGCGGCCTCACCCCGGCCGACCAGCAGCGCATCCAGGCCGACGCGGCCCGCTTCGCCGAGGTGCCGGGCGTGGTCGGCCCGCTGCCGCCACCGGTCGTCAGCCAGGACAAGCAGGCCGCCCAGGTGATCGTGCCGATCGACAGCGCCGAGGGCGAACAGATCCGGTCCGTGGTGCAACGCCTGCGCGACATCGCCGGCCCGGACCGCGACGGGCTCACCGTCGACGTGGCCGGACCCGCCGGGCTGCTCGGCGACCTGATCGAGGTGTTCAGCGCGATCGACGGGCCGCTGCTGCTCGTCACGCTGACAGTGGTGCTTGTCATCCTGCTCGTCGTCTACCGCAGCCCGGTCCTCTGGATCTTCCCGCTGCTGGCCGCCGGGATGTCGTACTCGCTCGCCGCCGTCTTCGTCTACCTGCTCGCCGACCACGACATCGTCAAGCTCAACGGGCAGGCGCAGGGCATCCTCACCGTGCTCGTCTTCGGCGCCGGCACCGACTACGCGCTGCTGCTCATCGCCCGCTACCGGGAGGAACTGCACCGGTACGAGCGGCCCTGGGACGCGATGCGGGCCGCCTGGAAGGGCGCCGCCCCGGCCGTCATCGCCTCCGGCGCCACAGTCATCGTCAGCCTGCTCTGCCTGCTGCTGTCCAGCCTCAACTCCAACCGGGCGCTCGGCCCGGTCAGCGCCGTCGGCATCGCCGCCACGCTGCTGGTGATGCTCACGTTCCTGCCCGCGCTGCTCGTCCTCGGCGGCCGGTGGGCGTTCTGGCCCCGGCGACCCCGCTACGACCAGGCCGACCCGCGCACCGAGCACGGCATCTGGGGGCGGATCGCCGGGTTCGTGGCGCGCCGCGCGCGTACCGTCTGGGCCGTCACCGCCGTGGTGCTCGCCGCCCTCGCGATCGGGGTGACCCAGCTCGGCGCCACCACGCTCGGCCAGTCCCAGCTGTTCACCCAGCGCACCGACTCGGTGGCCGGGCAGGAGGTCATCGACAGGCACTTCCCGGCCGGCACCGGCAGCCCCGCCCTCATCTTCACCACCCAGGCCACCGCCCGGCAGGTCGCCCAGGTGGCGCAGGGCGTACCGGGAGTCGCCTCGGTGCTGCCGCTCGGCGAGCGGGGCGAGAACGCGCCGCCCGACCCGAACGCGCCCCCCAAGGTGGTCGACGGCCGGGTGCAGCTCGACGTCACGCTCGCCGACCCGCCGGACAGCAACGGCGCCGAACGCACCATCCGCGACCTGCGCGAGGCGGTGCACCGGGTACCCGGCGCCGACGCCGTGGTCGGCGGCTTCACCGCGATCAACGTGGACACCGCCGACGCCTCGGTACGCGACCGCGACGTCATCATCCCGGTGGTGCTGCTGGTCATCGCGGTCATCCTGGCCCTGCTGCTGCGCGCCCTGGTCGCCCCGGTGCTGCTGATCGCCACAGTGGTGCTGTCGTTCCTGGCCACGCTCGGCCTGTGCGCGCTGCTGTTCCGATACGTCTTCGACTTCCCCGGCGTCGACCAGTCGTTCCCGCTGTTCGCGTTCGTGTTCCTGGTCGCGCTCGGCATCGACTACAACATCTTCCTGATGAGCCGGGTCCGCGAGGAGTCGGTACGCCGCGGCACCCGCGCCGGAGTGCTCGCCGGACTGGCCGTCACCGGGGGCGTCATCACCTCCGCCGGCATCGTGCTCGCCGCCACGTTCTCCGCGCTCGCCGTCCTGCCGCTCGTGGTGCTCGTCGAGCTGGGCGTGGCGGTGGCCGTCGGCGTACTCCTGGACACCATCGTGGTCCGCTCGCTGCTGGTGCCCGCGCTCGCGTACGACATCGGGCCGAAGGTCTGGTGGCCGGGCCGGTTGTCGCGGTCGCACCGTGAGGGCGACCGCGCCGGGGCGGGGGTGGACCGTGCCTGACACGGACGTGGTGGTCGTCGGCGGCGGCCTGGCCGGTCTCGCCGCCGCCCGGCGGCTGCACCGCGCCGGTGTGCCGTGGCGGCTGCTGGAGGCGGGCGACCGGCTCGGCGGGCGGGTCGCCACCGACCGCGTCGACGGGTTCCTGCTGGACCGGGGCTTCCAGGTGCTCAACACCGCGTACCCGCGGCTCGGCGGCCTGGTCGACCTCGACGCGCTCGACCTGGGCTGGTTCACCTCCGGGGTGCTGGTGCGTCGCGGCGACCGGCTGGAACGCCTGGTCAACCCGTTGCGCGAACCCAGCGGCGCGCCCGGCACGCTCACCGCCGGAATCGGGTCGCTGACCGACAGGTTGCGGTTCGCCGCGCTCGCCGCCGGCTACGCGACGGTGCCGGTCGGGCGGCTGCTCGGCACGCCCGAGACCACCGCCGAGAAGGCGCTGCGCCGGACCGGGCTCTCCGACGCGATCATCGAGGAACTGCTCCGGCCGTTCCTGTCCGGCGTGCTGCTCGACCGTGAGCTGGCCACCTCCAGCCACGTCCTCGCGGTCGTCATGCGCTCCTTCGCCCGGGGGAGGATCGGCCTCCCGGCGGACGGGATGCAGGCGCTGCCCAGGGCGCTCGCCGCGCCGCTGCCCGCCGAACTGATCGAGCTGAACACCCCGGTCACCCAGGTCGGCCCCGGCCGGGTCCGCACCCCGTCCGGCGAGATCACCGCCCGCGCCGTCGTGGTCGCCGTCGACCCACCGGCGGCGGCCACGCTGCTGCCAGGTCTTCCTCGGGTACGCATGCACGCCTACACCACCTACTACCACAGCACCGGCACGGCGCCCCTGGACGAGCCGATCCTGCTGCTCGACGGCGACCGGCGCGAAATGATCGCCAACACGGTGGTGGTGAGCCGGGCCGCGCCCACGTACGCGCCGGACGGCCGGCACCTCATCGCCACGTCGGTGGTCGGCCCGCAGGCCCCGCCCGAACCGGTGATCCGGCGCGAACTGGACCGCCTCTACGGCCGCTCCACCGCCGACTGGACCCACCTCACCACAGTCGCCGTGCCGGACGCGCTCCCCGCCGCCCCGCCACCGCAGGGCCGGCTGCGCAAGCCGGTCGCGCTCGGCGACGGCCAGTACGTGGCCGGGGACCACCGCGACAGCCCGTCCATCCAGGGCGCGCTCGCCAGCGGATGGCGTACGGCCGGTGCCGTGGTGGCCGACCTGCGGGGCGCGTGACGCGTTGGTGGGCGGGTTGCGCGTTGTTATCCTCGCGTTGCCCATCGTGCTGTCGCGGCAGACTTCCGCCCGGTGGGTGGTGGTCCGGGCAACGATCGGCGGGTTACGATCCGGCGCGGTCACGGGGCGGTAGCTCAGCCGGTTAGAGCAGGGGACTCATAATCCCTCGGTCGCGGGTTCGAACCCCGCCCGCCCCACCAGCCGTTTTCCCAGCTCAACCATGCTGCCGACGACCCGGACCGATCGCGTCGAGGTCCGGTCCCACGCCCTCAGTCCGCACTGAGTCCGCAGCAGCACGACCCGCCGCCCGGTCGAGGCGATCCGCCACCTGGTTCAGGTCGTCCTCGAACAGGTCCGCGTACACGTCCAACGTCATGGCCGCCGAAGCGTGCCCGAGCATCCGCTGCACCGCCTTCACGTTGGCGCCCTCAGCCACCGCAAGACTGGCCGCAGTGTGCCGCAGCTCGTGCGGCGTCAGGCCCGCAAGCCCGACCAACACAGCAGCCCGGTCGAAGACCCGACGACGGAAGTTGTTGTTACGCAACACCTCCCCGGCAGGCGACGTGAACACCAGCTCGTCACCGGAACGGCCGGCGATCTGCGCGGCGATCGGCTCGACCAGGAAGCGGGGGAGCGGCACCGACCGGCGTTGGTACGTCTTCGGCGTGCCGAACACCGCCCGACCGTTGACCTCGGTCACCGACTCCGCCACCAGTAGCCGGCGCTTCACCAGGTCCACCCGCCCGCACGCGCAGCGCGGCCAGCTCGTCCCAGCGCAACCCGGTGTAGGCCAGCACCCGGATGATCAGCCCGTACGGCTCTGCCGCCGCCGCCAGCTCGCCCACCTGGCCGTGCGTCAGGAACACTTTCTCCGCGCGCCCGACGCGGGGGAGCCGCACACCTGACGCGACGTTGCTAGTCAGCCGACCATCCCGCACCGCGAGGGCCAGCAGCAGCGAGAACACCCGGTGAGCCTGCCGAACGGTGGATGGCGCAAGACCGGCCTGCGTCATGCGGCGTACCCACTCGCCAACGTCGGCATGCGTGACTGCCGAAAGCGGGACGCGCTCCACCTTGTTGCGGTCCGGGGAGGCTGGACGGTCTGGCGACTGCCCGACGAGGAGATCCGCTAGCCTTACCGGCCAGTGTCCCCGATACTCGCGACGTGACCAGCAAAAACCCTCACACCCCGCAGCTGCCTCGCGTCCCCCACCCAGCCGACAGCCCAGCACTGCCCATCTACATGGTCATCTTCTTCTTCCTGGGCCTCGCCGCATTCTGCGCACATGGACTGGCTGACAACGCAATCATCATCGCGAGCATCGTCTCGGGGGTGTTCTTCACGTGCTTCCTGATCCTGTTCGGGATCTACTGGACCGGATACCTGCTGAAGCGGCACGCCATCTGGCAAGCCGAGGGTCAGGCTGAATCCGATGGGCCATCCACGGGCCCGTAGCCAGAGGCTGAGCGGTCACGAGCGGGCACGAGGCGTACCCGGATCAGCCACCGGTCGCAGGCGTTTCAGGCATCAGAACCGGTTGAGGTCGCTCTTCCAAACTGACGGTTCGGGCGGCTCGCCCGCGGTCCGCATCTGGTCCGCAAGAGGTCGATCGACAGCGGAGGAGTGGTGTGAGATGTCGAGAGGCGTTTCCGCTGCTAGACCGCCGTCCGACGAGGTCGGCGGGACGGGCAGTTTGATCTCATAATCCCTCGGTCGCGGGTTCGAACCCCGCCCGCCTCACCACGCGAAACCTCCTGCTCAGCCGAGCTACCAGTACCTGCCGCAGGTCGGCTCGAGCTTGTCGACCGCAGCCTCCAGAGCAGCCGTGTCGCTCGCTACCTTCACGAGCCCTTCCACCTGGGTCGGCTTGATCGAGCGGATCTCGGCGGCCTTCCGGCCTGCGGCCATCATGAGCGGCGCGAATTTGCTCCGCAGCGTGCGGTCCGCCTGCTCGCCGGCCACCCGGTTCGTCACCACCTCGAGGTTGCGCAACCGGTCGAGCGCTTCCGCCCGAGCGTTGACGATCTCGGCCTCCACTGTCGAGGCGGCGGCGACCCCGGCCAGGGTGATCAGGCCGGCGATGGCCTTCTCCAACGGGCCCTTGAGGGCGGTGCAGGCCGCCTTGTTGCTGGCGGTGGCCACTTGAGTGGCCTTCCTGGTCGTGGGCGGCGCCGCAGGGGCCGTCGAGGACCTGGAGGTCCCCGCAGTCCGTGGGGTCTCCGAGGGCCGGGGGGTCGACGAGGGCTCGGGTGCGAGGCTCGGTGTCGCAGTCGGCGCCGCGGGCGTCGCGAGGGGGAACTCCGTGGATGTGCTCGCCGCCACGGTGGGCGTGCTCGGCATCTCGTCGGCGCTGCCACACGCCGAAGCGGTGAGCAGCATCGCGGCGACCGCCACGCAGAGCCCGAGCCGTCGTACCGTCACGTCTTATTCCTGTCTCTCGATCTTGCGGAAGCGCGACGATACATGGCGGACGCAGTGCCGACCATGGGCCGGCTGGACCGGGCGCCGGTCGGCAGGACCTCGGCGATCCCAGGGCTCTGTCCCGAGCCACGCCTCGCCAGAGACCGGCCGGGGCGGATGAGCCTCGGCGACCCGCTGTGACGGCGCGTTGTCCGGATGAATGATCGCGCCGGGCCAGGTCGACGGGCCGGCGACCGACTCAGACATTTGTCCAAGACGAGCACCCGATGCCCCGCGCACCATCGCCTACATGACCCAGCACGACGTCGAGCACCCGCACGGCATACATGTCGTCCACGACGGCCCGCGGCAGGCGCCGCCGCTGGTACTCATCCACGGCTCGGGTGCCGCGAGCGCCTCCTGGGGCCTGATGGTCCCGGCACTGGCCGCCCACCATCACGTCATTCGGGTCGACCTCCCGGGGTGCGGCCGGTCCGCGCCCGCGCCGTCGTACGACGTGGTCGCCCAGGCGAACCGGGTGGCAGCGGTCCTCGACGACCTCGGCGTTCGCCGGGCGGCGGTGGCCGGACATTCCAGCGGCGGCTACGTCGGGACCGCGCTCGCCGAACAGCGCCCCGACCTGGTGGCGTCGCTCGCCCTGATCAGCACCGGTCCGAGCCTTGACGTGCTCCTTCCGCAGCCGGTCGTCCTCCGCGTACTGCTGGGGCCGCTGCTCGGTCCGCTCATCTGGTCGATCCGGCCGGACGGGTGGATCCGCAGGGGCATCGGTGCGACGGCCGCTCGCCCGGTGGACATCCCGGACGAGATGGTGGCCGAGGTACGCGGCCTCACCTACCGCACGATGAGGACGGTTCTCCGCCACAACGCCGAGTACATCGCCGAGCGCGGCGTGCCCGAGCGGATCGCCGCGCTCGAAGTGCCGGTGCTGGTGATCTTCGGCGCTGCCGACCCGCGCTGGGATCCGGCGTCGGTGCACCGGTACGACGCGGTGCCGAACGCGCGGGTCGAGCTGCTGCCCGGCGTCGGGCACATGTCCGTCCTCGAAGCGCCCGCGACCACCGGCGAACTGCTGCTGGACTTCGCGGCGGCGAGTAGCGGCGGCACCCCGCCCGTCACCCCTCAGGCATAGGCTGGTCACGTGCCGTCAAGTGGGCCCTCATCCGACTGGGCGTGGTCGGACGTGGACGTCGCGGTCCCGCGCCAGTCATGTCGGCTGCCGGGGATCAGCATGGCCGGGTTCCGCCGACGTGCGGGCGTGCCGTGGGAGATCGCGATGGTGGCGCATCCAGCCGTCACCCTGTTGCTCGACCTGGGCAAGGGCGACTACACCGTCTACGACGCCCACGGCCGGGACCATCGCGGCAGCGTCGCCGTCGGGCTGCTTCCCGGCGGGTTCCGGGCAGCCGGCCGATCGCGGGTCGACTGCCTCCAGATTCGGCTGGAGCCCGCCGTGGCGGCCACCGTTCTCCACGCGTCGGCCGAGCTCACCGGGGTGGTCGTGCCGCTTGAGGAGATCTGGGGCCGCGACGCCGGGCGAGCCGAGGACAGGCTGCGCGCCGCCACGTCCTGGGACGAGCGGTTCGCGATCGTGGCGGAGATCCTCGGCCGGCGGCCCGCACTCCGCAGGATCGATCCCGAGGTCGCCCACGCATGGCGGCGGACGCTGACCAGCCGAGGGCGCCTGCGGGTCGACGGCCTGGCGGACGAGGTGGGCTGGAGCCGTAAGCGTCTGTGGTCCCGCTTCCGGTCCCAGCTCGGCATCACACCCAAACGCGCCGCCCGGCTGGTGCGGTTCGACCACGCCGCCCACCTGCTCGCGGCCGACCGCACCCCGGCCGGCGTCGCCGCCGAGAGCGGGTACGCCGACCAGTCCCACCTCCACCGCGACGTCACCGCGATCACCGGGCTCACGCCCACGGCCGTGGCCGCCGCTCCGTGGCTCGCCATCGACCACGTCGCATGGCCGGCTTCGCCGTTGACCCGCCATCTGTGCCCGGGTGGCCGAGAAACCACTGACCCCGCAACTTGACCATCAGCTTCGGCGATCGGGGCTCGCAGGAGCACACGGTGTTCTCCGGCTCGTGTGCCCAGTCGAACGGGGGTGGCGTGTCGGGATCGATGACGAAGTTGCCCGGGTACGCCGCGGAGCACTCGGCACACCGGGCTGACAGCTCCATCATCGTGGTGAACGGGCTGCCGTGTTCGGACGGCAGGCACGGCATGAGGTAGCCGTTCATCTCCGTGACGAGGGCCGGCCACTGGGGACGGCAGCGGCACGCCGGCTTCCTGCTCCGGAACAGTCTGATCACGTACGCTCCCACGTCCTGCTGGTGAGCCGGGGAGTCTAGCGGCCCACCGTAACCCCTTCGCCCCGTCCCGTCCGAGCGTCCACCCGTTATCGATCTTGGAGTTGTGGCACCTCGCAAACGCCACTAGCGGGACATCCGAGGCACCATAAGTCCAAGATCGACGGAGCGGGCGCGGCGGGCGCGGCGGGCGGGTCAGGGTGTGCGGTTCGCGGCCATCCAGGCGGTTGCGAAGTCGACCAGTGCGCGCTGGCGCATCAGCCGGGCCGGCGCGCTGCCGACCCGGCCGGTCGTCGCGTCGCCTGTCGCCTCGAAGTCGGCGCCCAGCCGGTCGAAGTCGTCCTCGTCGGTGACGACGTCGGTCCAGGTGGTCCACCGGCTCGTGCCGTCCGGCATGCGTACCGCCGAGCCCGTCACCGCCCGCGGCGGCGACGCCTGGCGCCACTCCGCCAGGTGCAGCGAGGTGTTCGAGCTGTGGTCGCAGCCGAGTAGCAGCACCGTGCCGTCGAGCCGGTACACCGCGCCCAGCGGTGAGTGCTCGCCCAGCGCGTCGTCGAGGCGGTGTCCGTCCACGATGTCGGCGGCGTGCGCGCCGAGCGCGGCGAAGGACACCTGCGGGTGGTCGCTGCGCCGGGCGCCCGGCCAGGTGCGTACCGTCTCGGCGACGGCGCCCATCCACCGGCTCGGCGTGCACGACGGGTCGAAGCCGGGCGTCTGCTCGCGGATGACCGGCCACCACGCCTCTGGTACGGGCGGATGCCGCCACTGCGCCGGGTCCGTGTTCTCCGGTGTGTGCGTCGGCACGACCAGGGTGCCGCCCGACCCGAGCGCGTCGAGGAGCGCCCGCACCACCGCCTCGGTGCCGCCGGCGACGAACCCGAGACTCCGGAACGACGAGTGCAGCAGCAGGACGTCACCTGGGGCGACGCCGAGCGCGCGCAGGTCGTACGCGAGGGAGCTGACGGTGTGCGGCGCGGCCTGGTCCACGCGGCGCAGTGTAGGCGGCCGGTGACGGTGCCGGTGGATCGTTTCTCCGGTTCCGGGATAGCTGCGGTGCCGTCCGGCGTCTGTTGCCGGTGAACGAGGAGACGAGAGTGACGCAGCAGGCCCGCCCACGCTCACGCGGGCGGGTGGTAAGCCGACGGTCCGTAGTGGAAGGTGAGGCATGCGCTTTCCCCTGTCGACACCGCCCGCCGTCCCCGCCGGCAGCCTCGCCGCAGGCCCGCAACCGACGCTGCCCGCCGATGATGGCCTGATCCTGCGCCCGTGGGAGCCGGCCGACGCGCCCGCTGTCCTGGCCGCGTACCAGGATCCAGAGATCCGCCGCTGGCACACCCGCCGGCCCGCGTCGGAGGAGCAGGTGCTCGACTGGTTCGCCCACCTCCACCGGGCCTGGCAGCAGGAGGCGGGCGCGGGCTGGGCGGTGACGCGCGGCGGCGGCGAGGTGGTGGGCCGCATCGCCATGGGCGGCGTCGACCTCGCCGACGGCGTGGCCGCGTGCGCGTACTGGGTGGTCCCGGCCGCCAGGGGCGCGGGCGTGGCTTCGCGGGCGCTGCGGGCGCTGAGCGCGTGGGCGCTCGCCGAGGGCCGGCTGCACCGGCTCTGGCTGGACCACTCCACCCACAACCTCGCGTCGTGCCGCGTCGCGGTCAAGGCCGGGTTCCGGCTGGAGGGCACCACCCGCAGCGCCGCCGTCCACGACGACGGGCGGCACGACATGCATCTGCACGCCCGGGTCCGCGGCGACGACTGACGGGCCACGACCGCCCGGCCGCCTCCGTCGTGGTCAGGCGCCTGGTTCGAGGTACGCGGCCAGGTGCGCCAGCGAGGACGCGATGCCCTCCTCGTGGGCCGTCTGGTCGATACCCGGCGGCACGCCGGTCGCGGTGACAGTCACCTCGGTGCCGCCGCCCGCCGCGCCGAGGTGCCAGGTCATGGTCATGGTGCCCGCGTACGCCGGGTCGTCGGCCTGGAACACGGCGGTCTGCACCACCCGCCGCCCCGGTACGAGTTCGGCGAACCCGACGTCGACCACGTCGGTGGCGTCCGACGTCTTGCCGGGGGCGCCGGCCGGGTCGAGGTAGGTGAGCACCATCCGGAACCCGCCGCCCGGGCGCGGATCCCAGTGTTCGATGCGTCCGCGCATCCCGTCCGGCGGCAGCCACGCCTCCAGGGCGGCCCGGTCGACGAGCGCGTCGTACACCGCCGCCCGGCTCGCGGCGATCGTCCGTCCACCCCGATCGACCCTGCCCACCCCCCAACCCTAGGCCCAGGCCCCACGGCAGGGGGACGGTACGCTCCCGCGAATGCCGGTAGGACCGCACCGCGACGCCCCGGAAGACTCGCTGCTGCTCGGTGACGACGACACCGAGCTGGCCCGGATGCGGCTGCGGGACGACGACGGCACGCCTGTCGCGGCCGAGGTCCGGCCACTGCCCGGGGCACCGCTCGCCGGGCTCGTCGCGCAGGTGCGGCGTGACCTCGCCGGGCACCGGCTGGAGACACCCGACGACGCACTGGCCGCCGCGCTGATCGCCGACGGCCTGCGCCTGGAGCGGGCCGCCACGGACATGCGGCACGCCCTGGCCGACGTACCCGAGCCGGTGGTGCTGCCGGACGGCTGGTCGCTCGGCGCCCCCGGCTGGGACGACGACCTCGCCGAAGGGCTGGACGCCGCGTACGGCCCGGACCACCCGGACGGCCGCTGGCAGCCCGGCGACACCGAGGAGGTACGGGCCATGTTCGACACCGGCGAGCCGGTGCCGCCGCTGGTGCCCGCCTCGGCCCGGCTGATCGACCCGGACGGCCGCAGCGCCGGGCACGTGCTGTGTGCCGGGCCGGTGCCGTGGACCGACGACGACTGCGCCTGGATCCTCAACCTGGGCGTCGCTCCTCGCGCGCAGCGCCGGGGGTTCGGCCGCGCGCTGCTCGTGCACGCGTTGCGCGGCGCACGCGAGGCAGGGCTGCCGTCGGTCGGCCTGTCGGTGGTCGACGGCAACCCGGCCCGCCGCATGTACGACGCGGCCGGCTTCCGCATCCTCACCCGGGTGCTCACGGTCCGGATCCCCGACGCGTAGCCCGCCGGCCGTCGACGCGCTCCCGCGGCGGTGAACCCTCAGGCGCCGGTGAGCAGAAGGCGGTGCTCGGACCAGAGCCAGCGCAGGTAGTCGCGCAGCCGTTCCGGGCTGGCGATCCAACCCTCGCCGGGATAGCGGAGCAGCCGGCTGACCTCGCCGGCCACCAGGTCGTACCCGGCCGCGCCGGTCTCCGGCACCGGGGCGTCCGGTGCGACAGCCACGGGCAGCGGGACGATCGGGATCCGCAGGCCGGCGTCGTCGCAGGCCCGCAGCACGGTGAGGTAGACCCGGACCAGGTGGTACGGCGAGACGACGAGCGCGACGCTGCCGATGCCCAGCGCCCGTACCCGCTCCACGATCCACACGGCCTGCCGGCCGGTGCCGGTGACCGGCTCGGCCTGGAGCACCACCCCGTCGACCCGGCGCAGGCCCAGTCCCCGCAGCCGGTCCAGCGTCAGCGGGTGGTAGGTCCGCTCGGCCGGATCGGTGTTCGCCACCAGCAGGTGCCGCACTGCCGGGCCGGTCTCCCAGGCGCGGATCGCGTCGGTGAGACGCCAGTCCTCGCCCTGGCCGGTGGGCACCACGAGCGCGTCCACCCGCTCGGCGGCGCGGTGGGGGAGCGTGAGGACCATCGTGACCGCCTCCAGCACCGCCAGGAGCCGGTCGGCGGGGACGTCCGCGAACGCCTCGGCCGGTACGAGCCGGGGCAGCGGGCGGGACACACTCGTCACGCCCGCGATCTTGCCAGCATCGGGTCTGCGGGGAATGAGAGAGTGGCACGGTGCAGGTGGGGATCCTCGGGCCGCTTGAGGTCCGCGACGGCGATCGGCCGGTCGGCGTCGCCGGGGCGCGGCTGCGGGCGCTGCTGATCCGCCTCGCCCTGGACCCGGGCCGGCCGGTGAGCGTGTCCGCGCTGGCCGAGGCGCTCTGGGGTGACGAGCCGCCGACCGACACCGCGAACGCGGTGCAGACGCTGGTGTCGCGGCTGCGCCGGGCGGTGCCCGGGCTCGGCGTACGCAGCGGCCCGGCCGGCTACCGGCTGGATCTCGACCCGGACGACGTGGACGCCGGGCGGTTCGAGCGGCTGACCCGGCAGGGGCGGGCGGCGCTTCGGGACGGGGACGCGACGGGGGCACGGACGACGTTGGGCGACGCGCTCGCGCTGTGGCGGGGGCCGGCGCTGGCCGAGGTCGCCGACGTCCCGTACGCGGCGGCGGCCGTGGCGCGGCTGGTGGAACTGCGGCTCACCGCGCAGGAGGACCGGATCGAGGCGGAGCTGCGCACCGGGCGGCCGGAGCTGCTCGTCGCCGAACTGGAGGAGCTGACCGCCGCGCATCCGCTGCGGGAACGGCTGGGCGAACTGCACCTGCGGACGCTCGCCGCCGCCGGGCGGCCCGCCGAGGCGCTCGCCGCGTACGAGCGGATCCGGCAGCGGCTCGCCGACGAGCTGGGCGTGGACCCGTCGCCGCAGTTGCGGGCCGCGCACCTGGAGCTGCTGCGCGGCGAGGCGGCACCGCAGCAGCCGACGGCGGTGACGCGGGGCAACCTGCGGACCGCGCTCACCACGTTCGTCGGGCGCGACGAGGACCTGCGGCGGCTCACCGGGCTGCTCGCCGGCAACCGCCTGGTCACCCTGCTCGGGCCGGGCGGAGCCGGCAAGACGCGGCTGGCGAGCGTGGCGGCGGGCCGGCTCGCCGGCGGCGTACCCGGCGGGGCCTGGCTGGTCGAGCTGGCGCCGATCACCGACCCGGCGGACGTACCACGGGCCGTGCTCGACACGCTCGGGCGCCGGGACCGGACGCTGGAGCCGGTACGCCCGCCGGCCCGCGACACGCTCGGCCGCCTGGTGGAGACGATCGCCACCGACGAGACGCTGATCGTGCTGGACAACTGCGAACACGTCGTCGAGGCCGCCGCCCGGCTCGCCGAGGACCTGCTCGGCCGCTGCCCGGGACTGCGCGTGCTGGCCACCTCGCGGGAGCCGCTGGGCATCGTCGGGGAGGCGCTGGACCCCGTACCCCCGTTGCGCCTGCCACCGGCGGACGCGACGCCGGGCGACGCGCTCGCGTACCCGTCGGTGCAGTTGCTGCGTGACCGGGCCGCCGCCGTGCGGCCCGGGTTCGCGGTGACCGGCGAGAACGTGGCGGCCGTGGTGGAGATCTGCCGGCGGCTCGACGGCCTGCCGCTGGCCATCGAACTCGCGGCGGCGCGGCTGCGGACGCTGTCGCCGCGGCAGGTCGCGGCCGGTCTGGACGACCGGTTCCGGCTGCTGACCGGCGGCAGCCGCACCGCGCTGCCCCGGCACCGCACGCTGCGGGCGGTGGTGGACTGGAGCTGGGGGCTGCTCACCGACGACGAGCGGCGGCTCGCCGAACGGCTCGCGGTCTTCCCGGCGTCGGTCACCGCCGACTCGGCGGCCGGCGTCGCCGGCCCGGCCGCCGCCGCGCTGCTCGACGCGCTCGTGGACAAGTCGCTGCTCCAGGTGGTCGGCGACGGGCGGTTCCGGATGCTGGAGACCATCCGGGAGTACGGGCTGGAACGGCTCGCCGCCGCCGGGGCGACGGCCGGGGCGCGCGCCGCCCACGCGGCGTACTTCCGGGACCTGGTCCGGACCGCGGAGCCGCACCTGCGCACCGCCGGTCAACTGCCGTGGCTGCGCCTGCTGGAGGCGGAACGGGAGAACATCGTCGGCGCGCTGCACTACGCCTGCGACGCCGGTGACGCCGACACCGCGCTGCGGATCGGTGCGGGGCTCGCGTTGCCGCTGGTGATCTGGGGCGACACCGGCGGCATCGGCGGCGACGTGCTGGCCCGCGCGCTGGCGCTGCCCGGCCCGGCGCCGGCGGAGGAGCGGGCGGTGGTGCTCGCCATCCGCATCGGCGCGGAGCTGGCGAACGGGGAGCGGGGGCCGTCGCCGGAGCAGATCGCGGAGCTGACGGCGGCGCTGCGGGCGGCGGAGGGGACCGGGCACCCGATCGTGGGGCTGCTGGCGCCGATGTTGTCGATCTTCGGCGAGGACACAGCGGCCGGGATCGCCGCGATCGACCGGGCGCGGGGGCACCCCGATCCGTGGACCGACGGCACGCTGCTGGCGATCCGCGGCAAGTTCAAGGAGAACGACGGCGACGCCGAGGGCACGCTGCGCGACCTGACCGACGCCGCCGGGGAGCTGCGCGCAGTCGGCGAGCGGATGAGCCTGTCGCACGTGCTCAGCGAGTACGCGGACGCGCTCACCAAACGCGGCGACTTCGAGGCGGCGACCGCCGCGCTGGAGGAGTCGGTGCGGTTGGCCCGGGAACTCAGCCCGGCCTCGGAGCCGGGCTTCCAGTTGATCTGGCTCGCGGCCATCCGCGCCCGCGCCGGCGACGTGACCGGCGCCAAGGCCGAACTGCGCCGGTTCGTGACCGGCCGGGACGGGCGGGACGCGGCGTTCGGGCTGATGATGCTCGGCAGCATCGCCCGCTCCGACGGCTCGCTGGACGAGGCGCGGGAGTGCCTCGCCGAGGCGACGCGCCACCAGGCGGAGACGCCGCTTCCCGCCCCGCAGTTCCACGCCCTGCTGCTGACCGAGACGAGTCACCTGGCGCTGGCCCGCGGTGACCTGCCGGGGGCACGCCGGTGCCTCGACGAGGCGACCACGCGCAGCCTCGCCGCCCGGGACATGCCGGTGGTCGCGATCATCGCGGTCGGCTGGGCGGCGTTGTCCTCGGCGGAGGGCCGGTACGAGCGGTCGGCCGAGCTGCTCGGCGTATCCGACTCGCTGCGCGGCCGGCCGGACCGGTCCAACCCGGACGCGCAGCGGCTCACCGAGCGGCTGCGCGCCGAGCTGGGCGAGGACGGATACGCCGCCGCGTACGCCCGGGGCAGCGGCCGGAGCCGGGCCGACGCCCTCACGTTCGTGGGCGGCGACCCGGCTCGGTGATCGTGCGGCCCGGTCCGGGCCGGTGCGGTCTGCTCAGGCGCGGCGGCGGTAGGCGCGGACGGCGAGCGGCGCGAACACCGCGATGATCGCCACGGTCCAGAGCAGCGTCCGGCTCACCGGCCCGGCGACCGGACCACCGATCATCAGGCCCCGGGTCGCCTCCATCACGTCGGCCACCGGGTTGATCCCGACCCACCACTGCAACCAGCCGGGCAGCGTGTCCGTCGGCACCATCATGTTGGTGCCGAAGGTCAGCGGGAACAGCAGCAGGAACGCCGTACCCTGCACCGCGCCCGGGCTGCGCATCAGCACCCCGAGCAGCACCCCGATCCAACTGACCGCGAACGCGAACCCGATGGTCAGCAGGCAGGCGGCGAGCGCGGACAGCGGATCGGTGCCGACCCGGAAGCCGAGCGCGTACCCGAAGCCCAGCAGCACCACGATGGAGACGACGAACCGGACCAGGTCGCCGACCACCGAGCCGACGAGCGGCGCGGACCGGGCGATGGGCAGGCTGCGGAACCTGTCGAAGACGCCCTTCTCGACGTCGGTGTTGAGGCTGACGCCCGTCGCGATGGACGCGAACAACACGGTCTGCACCATGATCGCGGGAAGCAGGAACTGGAGGTACTCGTGCTGCGAGCCGGCGACCGCGCCGCCGAGCAGGTAGACGAAGATCAGCACGAAGACGATCGGCTGGAGCGTGACGTCGAGCAGTTGCTCCGGGGTGCGTACCGTCTTGACCAGGCTGCGGCCGGCCAGTGCGAGACTGTGCCGGAACAGCCCGAACGGGCGGCCGGCGACGTGGGCGGTGCCGGTCCGGGACGGCGTCGCCGCCGCGCGGGTCGTCGTGGTCATGCGGCCACCTCCGTGGACTCCTCGGCACCGTGGCCGGTCAACGTGAAGAACACCTCGTCGAGGCTGGGCAGCCGCAGTGCCAGCTCCGCCACCCCGATGCCGGACTCGTCGAGACGGCGCACCACAGTCGGGAACGTGGCGTCGCTGTCCACCGGCACGGTGAGCAGGCCCGGCCGGGGCAGCTCGGGATCGGCCCCGGTGCTGACGCGCAGGATCTCGGCGACAGCGCCGATCCGGCCCGGATCGGTCGGCCGGACCACGATCGTCTGGCTGCCGGCGATCCGCTTCAGCTCGGCCGGCGTGCCGTGCGCGATCACCCGGCCGTGGTCGATCACCGAGATCTCGTCGGCGAGCGCGTCGGCCTCGTCCAGGTACTGCGTGGTGAGCAGCACCGTCGACCCGTCGTCGACGAGCGAACGGACCACGCTCCACATCTCCTCCCGCTTCGCCGGGTCCAGGCCGGTCGTCGGCTCGTCCAGGTAGATCACCTCCGGCCGGCCGACCAGGCTCGCGGCCAGGTCCAGGCGGCGGCGCATGCCACCGGAGTACGTCTTGGCCGGTCGCCCGGCCGCGTCGGTCAGGCCGAACCAGGCGAGCAGTTCCGCCGCCCGCGCCCGCGCCTCGCGGCGGTCCAGGTCGAGCAGCCGGCCGATCAGCACCAGGTTCTGGGTGCCGGTCAGGTCCTCGTCGACCGAGGCGTACTGGCCGGTCAGCCCGATCAGCCGGCGTACCCGGGCGGCGTCGGTGACCACGTCGTGGCCGCCGACGGTGGCGCGTCCCCCGTCCGGGCGCAGCAGTGTGGCGAGGATCCGTACCGCAGTGGTCTTGCCGGCGCCGTTGGGCCCCAGCACCCCCAGCACGGTTCCCCGGCGTGCGGCGAGGTCGATCCCGGCCAGCGCGGTGGTCGTACCGAACCGCTTGACCAGGCCCTCCGCTTCGAATGCGTAACTCATGACGCCGACGATGACCGGGGCCGCTGGCACCCGGCGCACACGCCGCGCACACGGCCGTGTGCGCTGCCGGAATCGAGTACGCGTGCTCATTCGCGCGGGCCGCCGACCGGGCAGGATCGGAGGCGTGACAAGGAGACGTACGCTGCTCGGCGGTCTGTTCCTGGCGCTCGCCACGGCCGGTGCCTGGGCGGCTTGGCTGAGCTGGGAATCAGGCTGGACCACGGACCCGGAGACGGGCGACATGAGCGGGCCGTACGCGGTCTGGCAGGTCGCCGCCGCGGTGCTGACCCTGTGCGCGCTGGCCGCTGTCGGCGGCTGGTGGCTGAACGTCTGGCTGGTGGCGACGGTGATGACAGTGGCGTTCACCGTCCCGTGGGCGGTGCACGCCGCCTCGACAGACGACACCGGCCTGTGGGCGGTCGGTGCGGCGCTGGTGGCCATCGGCACCACCATCGGCACGACGCTGGTCGGCGGCGCCGCCGGGTGGCTGCGCCGCCGGACCGCGTGACGGGCTGGATGCCGCGGTGATGCCGGCTGCTGCAGACCGCCCCCGCCGACCACCTCGACGGGTAGGACGAGCCGCGCGGGAGTGCGTCAGTCGCGGTCCAGGCGTTCGGCGTACGCGTCGCGCAGCTCCGCCCAGCCGAAGTCCTTCGCCTCCGCGCCCCGGATCGGGCCGACCGGGTCACCGTCGAGCAGATGGGCGGCGACGTCCAGGCACAGATGCCAGCCGGCGGCCATCGACGGGGCCAGGTCGGGCCGGGCGACCCGGTGCCGCAACGTCAGCGTGGTGCCGTCGCCTGTCGCGGTCAGCTCCCAGCGGAGCAGGTCGTCGCCCCAGGTGTACTCCAGCAGGTTCGGCCGGTCCGCGCGCAGCACCCGGGCCGGCGCCGGGTGGGTCTGCTCGCCGTCGACGGTGCTGAGCACGGCGTCGCCGGTGCGGCCCAGGCCGCGGTCGGCCAGGAACGGCGCCCACCCGGCAAGTTGCTCCGGGTCGGTGAGCGCGGCCCACACCTTCTCCGGCGGGTGCCGCAGGGCGCGGACGAAGATCAGTTCGTTTTCGGGGGTCAGCGCCACCCGGGCGAGCGGGCCGGGACGGAACGAGTCGCGGTCCATCTGTCACTCCTGACTGTCGAGATGGCTTTCCAGGGCGTCGAGATGCGCGGTCCACATCGACCGGTACGGCCCGAGCCAGTCGTCCACTGCCCGCAGCGGCGCCACGTCGACCCGGTAGATCCGCCGCTGCGCGGCCGTGCGGCAGGTGACCAGGCCGGCGTCGCGGAGCACGCGCAGGTGCTTGGAGACCGCCGGCTGGCTCATGCCCAGCGCGTCCACCAGCTCGCCGACGCTGCTCTCCGCCCGGCGCAGCCGGTCCAGGATGCGGCGCCGGGCGGGCTCGGCCAGCACGGCGAAGGCGTCGACGGTCACGACTTCAATATGCCGCATCCGTTATATGCCCGGCAAGGAATCAAAGGTGGCGCTGCCCCGCGCCGGCCGGCTCCCTATGCTCGGGGGATGGAACTGCGGATCTTCACCGAGCCCCAGCAGGGCGCCACATACGACCAGCTCCTCGCCGTGGCCCGCCGCGCGGAGGAGACCGGCTTCGCCGCGTTCTTCCGCTCCGACCACTACCTGAAGATGGGTTCGGTGAGCGGTGATCCCGGCCCGACCGACGCCTGGACGACGCTCGCCGGCCTGGCCCGCGACACCACCCGGATCCGGCTCGGCACGCTGATGACAGCCGCCACGTTCCGGCTGCCCGGCCCGCTGGCGATCACCGTGGCGCAGGTCGACCAGATGAGCGGCGGCCGGGTCGAGCTGGGCATCGGCACCGGCTGGTACGCCGAGGAGCACACCGCGTACGGCATCCCGTTCCCGCCGCTGGGGGAGCGGTTCGACCGGCTGGAGGAACAGCTCGCGGTCATCACCGGGCTCTGGTCCACCCCGGACGGCGCCACGTTCGACTTCCCCGGCACGTACTACCCGGTCAGCGACTCGCCCGCGCTGCCCAAGCCGGTGCAGCGCCCCCGCCCGCCGATCCTGCTCGGCGGCATGGGACCGAAGCGCACGCCCCGCCTGGCCGCCCGGTACGCCGACGAGTTCAACCTGCCGTTCGTCTCGGTCGAGGACACCGTCACGCAGTTCGGGCGGGTACGCGACGCCTGCGCCGCGATCGACCGGGACCCGTCGACGATGATCTGGTCGAACGCGCTCGTGCTCTGCTGCGGCCGGAACGAGGCCGAGGTGAAGCGTCGCGCCGAGGCGATCGGGCGCGACCCGGCGGAGCTGCGCGCGAACGGCGCCGCCGGCACGCCCGCCGAGGTGGTCGAGACGCTCAGCCGGTACGCCGAGGCGGGCAGCTCGCGCGCCTACCTCCAGGTGCTGGACCTGACCGACCTGGACCACCTGGAGCTGGTGGCCGCCGAGGTCATGCCCCAGCTCTGACCCGGCCCCTGCCCGCCCCCCGTCCCGCCTCCCGGTTCCCGTCGAGATCTTGGTACCAAACGGCCCCCATAGGGGCCCTTTCATGCCAAGATCTCCATCTATCCCACCTTGCGGAACAACAATCTCGCTTTACGGGAGGCGCTCCCGCGCGACTCCCACAAACCCCGCGATCTTGCGGTTGCGGCCCTTTCGGTGCCGGATTTACGGCTCTTGTCGGGGCAGCAACTGCATGATCAACGGTGTGGGCGCCAGAACTCCAAGATCGTCGCCGAGTCGCGTGAGTTTCGGGCGGGTCAGCTTGTTGTGGCGCGGCGGACGGTGTCGAGGCGGCCGTCGCGGTCGCTGTCCAGGTACGTCACGTCGGGCACACCGTCCCCGTCCAGGTCGACCTGCACCACGTCGGCCACGCCGTCGCCGTCCAGGTCGGTCACCACCTCGACGGAGCCGTCCAGGTGCCGGGTCACGATCGACCGGCCGGAGGCCTGGCGTGGCGGCGGCCCCGGGTGGGGCACCGGGACCGGCTCGGGCTCCGGCGTGGGCCCCGGCACCGGCGCGGTCGCGGCGGGCACCACCCCCACAGCGGCAGGCGGCATCTCCGCAGCGGCGGGCCCCACACCGGCGGGCGGCATCTCCGCAGCGTCGGGGTCCACGCCGGTCGGGTCGATCTCCTCCTCCGACGGGTACACGTCGCCGCGGAGGCTCGGGTCGCGGTAGCTGCTCATCCCGCCAGGATTCCCGCCGAGTGGCCGGGGCAACCCTGCCGGCGCATGATGGCGGATGATGCAGCGCATGACGGAGACCAACTGGGCCGGAAACGTCAGCTGGTCGGCGCGTACCCGATCGCGGCCGACCTCGACCGACGAGCTGCGGCGGCTGGTCGCGGAGGCCGACCTGGTCCGGGCCGTCGGCACCGGCCACTCGTTCAACCGGCTCGGCGACACCACCGGCACCCAGATCACGCTGGACGGCCTGCCGCCCACCGTCGCGCTCGACCCCGACCGCGGCGCCGTCACCGTCGCGGCCGGCCTGCGCTACGGCGACCTGGCCACCGCGCTCCAGGCTCAGGGGTACGCGCTGGCGAACCTCGCCTCGCTGCCGCACATCTCGGTGGCCGGCTCGGTCGCCACCGCCACCCACGGTTCCGGCGCGCGCAATCGCAACCTCGCCGCCGCCGTCGCCGCGCTGGAACTGGTCACCGCCGACGGCGACCTGATCACCGTCGACCGTAGTGACCCGCGCTTCGCCGGGATGGTGGTCAATCTGGGCGCGCTGGGTGTGGTCACCCGGCTCACGCTCGACGTGGTGCCCACGTACGCGGTGCGCCAGCACGTCCGCCTCGGCCTGCCCCGCGCGGCGCTGGACGAGGCGCTCGACGCCGCGTACAGCGTCAGCGTCTTCACCTCGTGGCGCTCGGAGCGCTTCGACCAGGTGTGGGTCAAGCAGCACGCCGACGAGCCGCCGCCGCCGGCCGACTGGCTGGACACGGTGGCCGCCGACTCGCCCCGGCACCCGGTGCCCGGCATGTCACCGGAGCACTGCACCGCTCAGCTCGGTGAGCCGGGGCCGTGGCACGAGCGGCTGCCGCACTTCCGGCTCGGCTTCACCCCGAGCAGCGGCGACGAGTTGCAGTCCGAGTGGCACGTGGCCCGCGCCGACGCCTCGGCGGCGCTCGCCGCGCTCGATCCGGTCGCCGACCGCATCGCCGCCGTGCTCCAGATCTGTGAGCTGCGTACGGTCGCCGCCGACGAGCTGTGGCTGAGCCCGAACTTCCGGCGCGACTCGCTGGCGCTGCACTTCACCTGGATCGGCGACCCGGTGGCTGTGGCGCCGGTGCTGGCCGAGGTGGAGGAGCGGCTCGCCCCGTTCGCGCCGCGCCCGCACTGGGGCAAGCTGTTCGAGCGCGATCCGGCCGCCGCGTACCCCCGGCACGCCGACTTCGCCGCGCTGCTGCGCGAGTTCGACCCGAAGGGGAAGTTCCGCACCGCCGAGATGGACCGCTACTTCCCCCGGGACTGAGGTCAGCGCCCGGCCGGTACCTGCTGGCGCAGGCTGCCGCGCTGCACGGCCCGGCTGATGTCGCTGGGCGAGACGATGCCGACAAGCTGGTCGTCGATCACCACGAGCGCCCGGCCGTCGGTGCACTCGTTGAGGCGGGGCAGCAGGTCGGTGAGCTGCTCGTCCGGGCGGGCGAGCACCAGTTCGTCGGCGCGGCAGGACACCTCGGCCAGCGTGGTCGAGGCGCGGCGGTCCGCCGCGATGCCGCGTACCCGATCGAGCGTGACCAGACCGACCGGCCTGCCGTCGACGGTGAGCGGGAGTGCCGAGTGCCGGTACGCGAACAGGTAGTGGTCGACGAAGTCGGCAACTGTGAGGTCGCCGGACGCGGTCTGCGGCTGCGGCGTCATCACGTCGCCGACCCGGATGCCGCGCAGCGCGTCGCCCATCCGGGCGGCACGCTCCTCCTGGCCGGCGGCGCCGAGCAGGAACCAGCCGATCAGCGCCAGCCACAGCCCGCCGAACCCGGCGCCGGTGAAGAACCGCCACAGCCCGAGCCCGATCAGCACGACGCCGAGCACCCAGCCCGCGCGGGCCGCCACTACCGACGCCTTGGTCCGGTCGCCGGTGAACTTCCAGACCGCCGCGCGCAGCAGCCGCCCGCCGTCCAGCGGGGCGGCGGGAAGCACGTTGAAGATCGCCAGCAGCACGTTGATGCCCGCCAGCCACGCCAGCGCGCCGAGCAGCAGGCCGTGCCCGCCGGCGGCGGCGACCGCCACCGCGATCGCCGCGAAGACCACGCCGATGATCAGGCTGACCAGTGGCCCGACCCCGGCGATCCGCAGCTCGGCGCCCGGGTCCTTCGCCTCGCCCTTCAGTTCGGCGACGCCGCCGAACAGCCACAGCGTGATGCCCTCGACCTCGATGCCGTTGCGCTTGGCGACGACCGCGTGCGCCACCTCGTGGGCGAGCAGGCCGAGGAAGAAGACCACGGCGGCGGCCAGGCCGGCCGCGACGTAGGCGACGGGGGAGTGACCGGGGTACGAGGCCGGGAACAGGCTGGCCGACAGCGCCCACGCGATCAGCACGAAGATGACCAGGACACTCCAGTTGACGCCGACCGGTACGCCCGCAATCCGGCCCAGCCGGAAACTCGCCCTCATGTTTCCGTCATACCCGGCGCACCCACCCGCACACCAGAGCCAGCAGGCGGCACTTTGCACTCGTACGAGTCGTACGAGTTGTACAATCGGGATATGAGCGAGCCCGCCGCCGAACTGCCGATCTCCGATGCCCGAGACAGCCTCGCGGATGTCGTGTCACGTGCCCACTACGCCGGGCGGATCACTTACGTGACCCGCCGGGGGCAGCGCTTGGCGGCCATCGTCCCCGCCGAGCTTGCCGAAGCGATCGAGCGAGCCGAGGACGCCGCAGATGTCTCGGCGGCCCGCGATGCCCTGGCCCGTATCGACGCCGGCGACACCCCCGTCCCGCTGGCCGACCTGCGCGACGAGCTCGGCCTGTGACGCTGCCACCGGAGCCGGTCTTCGCCGTCCGGGTCGATCGAGCCGCTGCCAAGCTGCTGCGCAAGCTCGATAGACCCGTGCAGGCCCGCCTTGTCGACGCCGTCGCCTCGCTGGCCATCGAGCCCCGTCCGGCCGGGGTGAAGGCGCTAGCCGGGCATCCCGGTCTACTGCGCATCCGGGTCGGTGACTACCGCATTATCTACACCGTCCGCGATCGTGAACTGATCGTCCTCGTGGTTCACCTCGGCCATCGTGGCGATGTCTATGACACGCTCTGAGCCTGACTCCGGTGAGATCATGATGCCGCCGCTCCGGTGTCGGCGCGGGCAACGGTCAGCGGCTCAGCGTCTCGCTCTTGACGGCCCGGATGAAGGCGGCCCAAGTGCCCGGCGGGAAAGCGAGGGCCGGGCCAGCGGGGTTCTTGCTGTCGCGCAGGCCGACCACGTCGGGGAGATTGTCGGCCACCTCCACGCACTCCCCGCCGTTGTTGCTGCGGGTCGACTTGCGCCAGACGGCGCCGGTCAGGTCAGGCACGGGAGTACTCCTCTGCGACATGCTGGATCAGGCTCTTCGACTTGGACTCGCTCAGCGCGCGGCTCGCTATGTCAGTCCAGATGGTGTTGTAGGCGTCGGTCTCGTGTGGCTTGTCGAGGTAGATGGCACCGGTAGCGGCTTCCAGGTATGTCACCGGCGGTTCCACCTCCTTGCCGCTGCTGTCTCGCGGAAATTCCAGGATCGAGAAAGCCCCGGCCATCGCTCCGGCGTGCAGCCCGGAAGAAAAAGCTAGAACCTGCACGGTTACGTTGGGTAGCTCTGCGGCCTTCAGGATCTGATGTAGCTGCTCGGTCATGATGGTCGCTCCACCAACCGGACGCCGCAACACCGCCTCGTTGACTATCACGCTGAGTTGTGGGGCGGAGAAGCGGGTGAGAAGTGCCTGCCGCTCCACGCGGAGCTGGATGGCTCGCTCTTGGCCCTCGCGGTCACCTGCCTCGATGGCGCCGCCGGGCATCCGGAAGAGCTGCTCGGCGTAGGCGCGCGTCTGGAGTAGGCCGGGAACCAACTCGGCTTGGTACTGCCGGATGCTGGACGCCGCTGCTTCAAGGCCGATGTAGAGCTGGAACCAGCGCGGAAGGCCCGAGCCGATGTAGTCGTGCCACCAGTTCTTGTTTTCTCGCGTGGCCGATGCCATGGCGAGAACCAGTTCGCCGTCCTCCTCCGAAGCGCCGTAGAGCTTGAGCATCTCCTTGACGTCCGCCGCGCGGAACCGGACGTTCTCGGCGCCGCTCTCGATGCGATAGAGGGTTGCCCTCGCCCGGTCCAGTTCCTCGGCGGCCTTCTCCATCGTCAGCCCGGCAGCCTTGCGGAGGGATTCGAGTTTCCTGCCCAGCTGTCGCCGAAGCATGGTCGATCCCGTTACGGCCTGTGACACCCCTGCCTCCGATGGTCAGGTCATAGTTGACGCGCCTCCGTTCAATTAAACGCCGCTGATGTATCAGAAACAATAGACACGTCACGCTGAGTTCTACTAAATGCATGTGGCTCTAGTAGGACGCTCTCTGTTAGACGTTGCATTTGACTAGATGCGGTGCTTCACTTCCCCTGCGGCCACTGTGGAGTTCTCCTGCTCAATGGCCATGTGAGCCCTGCTGACGTACTGCTGGTCGAAGGCTGCGGTGGCAGGTGCCCGGGGTGGGTCCGCCGGTGCGGGGCGGGCCGGCGGGCCCGCCCTTCCACGGTTCGATCTCGACGGTGAGAGGCAGGTCCTGTCATGCGCGTCTTCCTCCGGCGTGTCCGGCGTCGCCGGCGGTCGGTCCTCGGATCGACCTGCTACCGCTCGTCCGCCTACCAACCCCTGCGCCCGTGGCAGGTCCGTGAGCGGAGCTTCCGGCCGACCCCGCTGGGCCGGCGCGGGCTCGACCCGCAGGAGGTGCGGGAGTTCCTCGACCGGGTCGCCGGTGACCTGGCCGCCGTCTACGACGCGCTGGCGCAGAGCCGCCGGGAGACAGACCGGATCAAGAACGCGCTTCGCCGCTGGCAGTCGGAGCAGGCCCGGGCCCGCAGCGAACGGGGGTACGACAGGTGACCGAGCGCTGGGTGATCCACCTGCCGGTCGTCGTCAACGACCTGCTCTCCGCTCAGCGGCTGGCGCGGGTGGTGGCGCACTGGACGCATGTCCTGCCGCAGACCGAGCCGGGCGGCACCACCGTCTCGGCGGAGGACGACCAGAACGTCCGCCACTGGGTGTTCTGCGACCGGTTGCTGCCCGGCGGGCAACGGTGTCTGCTCCGGCCCGGACACGACGGTGAGTGTTCCCGGCGGTTCCGGCCGCGATGAGCATGCGCCGGAGCAGGGTCGGACGACACCCGCGCGCCGCACCGCAAGCGGAGTATGCACGAGCTATGGTGAGAGTATGACGCGGCGCATCACGATCAGCCTGCCCGACGACGTGGCCGAGTACGTCGAGCGGTCGCACGGCACGACGTCCGGCTTCATCGCCGACGTGCTCCGTCGCAAGATGCGCGCGGACGGCCTGCGGGCTCGATGGGCCGAGCACGGCTACGTGGTGACCGACGAGGACGTCGAGCGGGCCCGCCGGAGGCTGGCCCAACAGCCACCGATCAGCGACGAGCAGCACGAACGGAACATGGAGTGGCTGCGCCAGTTCGGGGACGGTGACGGGGCGGCCGCCGCGTGAACGGGCTCGTCCTGGACACGTCCGCACTGCTCGCGTACGCCGCGGGCGACAGCGTCGAACCGGGTGCGCTGCTGACCCTCGCGCAGGAGGATCCCGAGCAGGAGGTGTGGATCCCGGCGCTCTGCCTCGGGCAGGCGCAGCTTCAGGTCGCGGATACTCCGGCCGCCGACCTGCTCGACCTGCTCCTCGACACGGACCGGGACATCCGGATCGCGGTCTACGACGGCCCGACCAGCCGGCGGGTGGCCCGGATCGCGGCGAGCCGGAAGGTGCCGCTCGACGTGGCCCATGCGGTCGCCACCGCCGTGCTCTACCGCTGCTACCTGGTGACGCGGGACGCCGAGACGGTGGCGGCAGCGGCCCCACCCGATCTCGAAGTCCTCGACATCTCCGACTCGTGGGAGTGAGGGCCGGAGTCGGTCAGTCGGCCTTTCCGGCCGGGACGACCCACGTCGTCGGCTGGCCGGTGATCGCGGTGATCAGGTCGAAGTCGCCGTCGTAGTGCAGAACTGTCACGCCATGCCGTTCGGCCGTCGCGGCGATCAGCAGATCGGCCATCGAGAGCGCGCGGTGGTTGCCCTTGTGCAGCGCCTGCACCCGGACGTCGATCGCCCGATCCCAGATGTCGTCGGGCATGGCGAGCCAGTCGAAGCCGCGGAGCAGCCATCGCGCGCGCTTCGCGTCCTTGGCCGAGCGGGCGCTGTGCACAACATCGATCTCGATTGCGCCGCAGACCGCCAGCAGGCCGCGCTCGGACAACTCGTCCAGGACGGCTGCCACGGCAGGTTTCGGCCACCTGGCCAGCGCGGACTTGTCGAGAAGGTAGCGCTCCCGCGTCATGCCGCTTCGGGCTTCGACGCCTGCTGCGGGTCGGTGAGGTCTGGCAGGCCGCCGCTCTTGAGCCATTCGGCGAACTCCCGGCGCTTCTCCCGGTTGACCACTGCCTGAAGCGCGGCGTTGACGGTGGCCTTCTTGGTGCCGGTGCCGAGGATCTCGGCGGCCTCGGCCAGGAGTTCGTCATCGACGTCAAGGATGGTTCGGGACACGCTGCGCCTCCTCGTCCGGCCAGTCGAACGAGTCGATGATATCAAGTTGGGCAGATTTTGATATCTACGCAAGCGAGCGATGGTTCCGGCGTGGTCAGCGCCGTCGAGGGGCCTCGGCGACCACCGTCGGGGAGAACTCGTTCGCCGCCTCGACCGCCCACTCCAGCGCGAAGTCCGCCTCCTCCTCCCAGCCCGGTTCGCCGCCGACGAAGTGCGACCGGCCGGGGAACTCCCGGTAGCCGGTGAGCGCCGTGGAGCTCCGGTAGAGGTTGGCGATGCTGCTGGCCAGCGACGCGGGCACCACGTGGTCCTCGCCGCCCGCGGTGATCAGCAGCGGGGCGCGGTCGCTGCGCTTCTTGTCGATCTCGGTGGCGGAGTTCGGGTCCAGGTTGGCGAACGCGGCCTCGAACAGCACGTGCCCGGCGCCCGGTACGGCGTACCGCTGCCATGCCGCGTCGGACTGCTCCTGGCTGATGGTGTTGCCGAAGGCGTACCGGAAGTCCTCCGGGGTGAACGGCACCGCGCGGTGCCGGTTGGCCGGGTTGTGAAGGATGGAGTACCCGGAGCGCAGCGTGCTCGGCGGCAGCTTGAGCACGCCCCGTACCGGCGCGGGGTGCACGGCGACCACGGCGGCGCCGAGGCGCCGGTCCGCCAGCAACTGGGCGATCAGGCCGCCGAACGAGTGGCCCATGATGATCGGCGGGCGCGGCAGGTCCCGGATGATCGCCTCGTAGTGGTCGGCGATGTCGGCGATGCGCTGCGCGGCGATCGGGGCCGGGTCGGCCCGCAGCTCCTCCACCTCGCGGTCCATGCCGGGCCAGGCGGGCGTGAGCACCTGGAAGCCGCGCGCGGCGTACCGCTGCGCCCAGTGCTCCCAGCTCCGCGAGGTCATCCAGAGCCCGTGGATGAGCACGATCGTGTCGACCCGTCCCGTCGGTGCGCTCATGTCTAGTCTCCCCGTTCGCCGCTGGACGGCCCGCGCGTACCCGGCCTGGGTGCTGACAATCCTGTCTGATCGAACGGACGGAAACGGACGGGTGACCCGGATGGTCAGCGTCCTGAGGCGACTGTCAGGATGACGGCATGACGGTCAGACCTGCCGACAGGGTTGCCCTGGTGACGGGCGGGAGCCGTGGCATCGGCGCCGCCGTCGTGCGTCGGCTGGCCGAGGACGGCATCCACGTCGCGTTCACCTACCGCACCGCGGAGGACAGCGCGAAGTCCGTGGTGGCCGAGATCGAGGCGTACGGCCGGACCGGCCTGGCGATCAACGCGGACAGCACCGACGCGACGGCCGTGGTCGACGCTGTGGAGCGGACCGTCGCCGAGTTGGGGCGGTTGGACATCCTGGTCAACAACGCCGGGGTGTTCGCGGGTGGGCCGATCGAGTCGGTCAGCCTCGACGCCCTGGACCGGGCGATCGCGGTGAACGTGCGCGGGGTCTACCTCGTCACCCAGGCGGCGGTACGCCACATGGGTGCGGGTGGGCGGATCGTCAACATCGGCAGCAGCTTCGCCAGCCGTGTCCCGGCTCCCGGGGTGAGCGCGTACGCGATGACCAAGAGCGCCGTGAACGGGCTGACCCGGGCGCTCGCCCGGGAACTCGGTCCGCGCGGGATCACCGTCAACCTGATCCTGCCCGGCTCGACCGACACCGACATGAACCCGGCGGACAGCGCGGGCGCGGACGGGCAGCGGTCGCACATCGCCCTCGGCCGGTACGCGGCTCCGGAAGACGTGGCGGCGACTGTCAGTCACCTGGTGGGTGCCGGCGGACGGCACATCACCGGCGCGTCGATAGCGATCGACGGCGGCGCGACGGCCTGAGCGGATCCGGGCCGACGGGTGGCTGCTGGGCTGAGCCCGGTCAGGGCAGGCGGTCCACGACCACGAAGGCGGTGCCCGGCTCGACCTCGGTCAGCAGCAGGCGCTGGGCGCTGCGGGTCAGCCGGATGCAGCCGTTCGTGACGTTCTTGCCGAGCGTGTCGTCGTTGTACCAGCTGTGCAGTCCGATGTGGGCCCCGCGCAGGCCGGTCGGCACCGCGTCCGGGTCGTCGGGGATCGCGCCGAGGGCGAAGATGTCGACACCGCCGTAGACGGCCTGCGGGGGTGGCGTGCGGCCCAGCACGAACGTGCGCCCGAGCGGGGTGAGCTGCCCGGACATGCCGAGGCTGACCGGCCAGGTGCGCATCGCGCGCCCGTCCCGGCTCCAGGTGAGGCGGTGGGTGCGCCGCTCCACCACGATCTGGTCGCGCAGCGCCACAGTGGTCCAGCCGCCGGACGGCAGCCACGCGATGGTGCGGTTGGCCGACGGGAGCAGCACCGCGGTCCAGCCGGCGCGGCGGTCGACGATCGGCACCGTCAGCCGTACGCCGCTGATGGTCGGCGCGAGGAACGCCAGCGGACGCCCGCCCGGCGCGTCGTACGCGGCCACGTTCCGGTTCGGGCGCAGCCCTTCGCTGAGCGGGCGGGTGTCGGCCGGGTCCGGGTCGGGCGGGAAGCCGCGCGGGGCCGGGTCGTAGGTGACCACCGGCAGGTCGTCCGGTGCCGGCGCGGCGGGCGGCACCGACTCCAGCGGCGACGGGCTCGGAGCGGCGGTCGTGGCCGGGGGCGCGGCGGCGGGCGGCGCGGACGGGGGTTCGGGCGTGACGGTGAGCGCGCGGCCGACCAGCAGCGCGGTGACGAGCAGCAACGGTACGGCGAGCGCGGCGATCAGCCAGCCGGGAGGCCGGCGCGTGGCAAACCGGTCGAACAGCACGAAACCGACTGTAACGGAACGGAAGTCCTCATACCCGGTACTGCGGGTACGAGGGCTTCCGCGCCGGATCGGCTCAGCTCAGCTTCGCGCCGACGTGGATGGCGATCGCGTCGTGCGCGGCCACGTTCGCGGCGAACCAGCCGGACGAGTCCACGGTGATCACCGGGCCGCTGCACGAGCCGTTACTGAACGTGCCGTGGACGACGTCGCAGTAGCGGCCCGCCGGCAGCCCGGTGTAGTACGACCGGCCGTTCACCGCGCTGTCCTCGTCGTTGATCGTCAGGTAGCCCTTGCCGGTACGGCTGAACGCGATGTGCTGGTAGCCGTTGTCGTACCAGTTGGAGACCCCGGTGCCCTCGGTGGCGTTGCGGAAGCCGACCATGTTGGCGATGACCGGCCAGCGGTGCTCGCACTCCCAGCCCGAGTAGCAGGTGACGTTGGTGATCCGGTTGCTGCCGTCGGAGGGCGGGCCCTGGTCCCGGCCGCTGTAGGTGAAGCTCGACATCACCGCCGGGGTGCCGTACGGCCAGGCCAGCATGAACGCGTTGGCGAGCGCGTACGTGCCGCGGTTGCGGTAGGTGAGCACGCCGCCCTCGCGCTGGGTGTCGTGGTTGTCGGTGAAGACCACCGCCTTCGCGCTCGACAGGTAGCCCCAGGACTCGCCGAAGTTCCGCAGGTACGCCAGGCGCTCGTTGTTGAACATCCGGGCCAGGTCCTTGCCGTACCGGAACTCGTGCACGTCGCCGTTGCCGGTGTACTCGGTGGGCTGGATCGGCTCACCCGCGCCGTAGATGACCTCCTGCACCAGGTACGCGCCGCGGTTCAGCTTGGCCTTGATCGCGGCGATGTCGGCGGCCGGCATGTGCTTGCTGCCGTCGAGGCGGAAGCCGTCGACGCCGAGCGAGAGCAGGTCGTTGAGGTACGCGGCCAGCCTGCCGCGCACGTACTCCGACTCGGTCTTGAGGTCGGCGAGGTTGACCAGCTCGCAGTTCTGCACCTCGTACCGGTCGTTGTAGTTGGCGATGTCGTTGTTGCCGTTGCGGCCGCAGTAGTGGAAGTCCTGCGCCGAGTAGACGCCCGGGTAGTTGTAGTGCCCGTACGACGAGCCGGCCCAGCCGGTGCCGCCGTTCTCCTGGCCGGACATGTGGTTGACCACGGCGTCGACGATCACCTTGACGCCCGCCGCGTGGCAGGTGTTCACCATGGACTGGAACTGCGCGCGGGTGCCCTTGCGGGACTCGATCCGGTAGCTGACCGGCTGGTACGACACCCACCACGGGCTGCTGTTGACGTGCTCCTGGGGTGGGGACACCTGCACGTAGCCGTAGCCCTTCGGGCCCAGCGTGCTGGTGCACTCGGCGGCCACCGAGGTCCAGTTCCACTCGAAGAGCTGGACGATCACCTTCTTGGTGCCCGGGGTGGCGGCGGCGGCCGGGGGTGCCGCCGCGGTGAGGGGGACGAGCAGGCTCGCGGCCAGGCTCAGGGCGAGCGCTGCGGCGCGGCATCGGCGTCGATGCATCAGGACTCCTGCGGGTTGCGGGGGATGCGGGGGAGTGGAGCCTGTATCAGTGCCGGGTTCTTGCAGCCGACCTGAAAGTTTGCGGCAAGGTTACGAGAATGTTGCAAGAGCTGTCAACGTATGGGCATCCGTCGCTGCGTCGGTCGCTACACGCGCGTCCGGTCCGGACGGTTCGAGAATCCGGCCGAGAAATTCGCCACCGGAGGTGATCCGTGCGCGCCGTCCCTCCGTACCTGAGGTGGGAGCAGGGTCGGCCGGTGGGGGCGCCGCCGCGAGACGATCGAGGAGCAGATGGCCCGGGCACAGCAGAACGAGAAGGCGACGACCGTCCGGACCACCACCACCAGCCGTGGTGCCCGGACGATGTCGAAGTCCGCGATGGTGGCACTGACCGCCTCCGCGCTCGGCCTCGCGTGGGCCGGTGTGGAACTGGCCGGCGCCGGCGGCGTCATGTACTCGTACGGATTCTTCTTCACCGAGTTCTTCGCCGGGGTGGTCGCCCTGGTCTCGCTCAGCATCACAGTGATGCTGGGCCTGCTCGCCACCGACCGCCTGGTGCTGCTCATCCGGCACCGCGTGCTGCTCCAGTCGGCGCACCGCGCCACCGGCGTGCTCGGCGTCGCCGGGCTCGTCTTCCACGTCATCACCAAGGTGGCGATCGGCCGGGCCGGGCCGACCGACGCGGTGGTGCCGTTCCTCAGCGGCAGCGGCCTCTACATCGGACTGGGCACCGTCGCCGCGCTGCTGATGGTGGGCGTGCTCTGGACCGGCCTGATCCGGGTCCGGTTCGCCGGAGTCGGTCCGAGGTGGTTCTGGCGCGCGCTGCACTCGATGGCGTACGTGTCCTGGCCGTTCGCGCTGGTGCACGGCCTCAACGCCGGCCGGCCCGCCGCCGCCTGGGTGGTGCTGAGCTACCTCGCCTGCGTGCTGCTGGTGGTGATGGCGCTGCTGGTGCGCGTCTCGGTCCACCTCGGCAAGCGCAGCCGCGAGCAGCACCAGGCCGTCGCGCTGAACAAGGCGATGGCCGGCAAGGGCGAGGAGCGTACCGGCGTGTTCGCCGCGCTCACTCGCAAGAAGGCCGCCGACAAGGAGGACAGCGGAGCCGGCCGGGGCCGCTGGGCCGAGGCGAGCGCCACCTGGACCGCACCGGCAGGCACCGCCCGGCGGCGCGATCCGGAGCGGTTCGCCGTACCCGTGGTGCCGGAACCCGGATCCCTGCGCGAGCCGGTCCGCGCGGCCGCCGCCCGGCGGCGCGAGGCCGAGCCGGACGCGCCCACCCGGCGGGCCCGCACCCAGGAGGCGCCCGCCCGCCGCCGTCGCCGCGACGACGAGGAGCGTGTGACCCGCCGGTCCCGGACCGAGGAGCGGGTGGCCCGCCGCTCCCGCGACGACGAGGACCTGGTCGCCCGGTACTCCGCGCCGCCGGAGAGCGGCGGCCGGCACTCGGCGCCGCCGGACACCGGTGGCCGCCACTCCGCGCCCCCGGACAGCGGCCGGTACGCCACGGCCTCCGAGGTGGCCCGCTACTCCGCGCCGCCGCGCGCCGGCGACGAGCCGGAGGAGCCCTGGGACAGCCCGCGCCGCTGGGAGACCCGCCCGGTCTCCGGCGAGCCGATCTCGGCCGGCCCGATCTCCGGCACCCCGCTCTCGGCGGAGCCGCTCAGCGGGTCCGGCCGGCGCTACCGGGACGAGGAGGACGTGCCGGAGGAGCCCGACTACTGGCGCCCGCCGGCCCGCTACGCCGCCGACGAGGCGTTCGTCGACGACACCCCGACGCTCGTCGACCTCGCCTCTCGCCGCGCCATGCGCGCGGGCAAGGAGAGCCGGCCCGGCCGCCGCAAGCGGGCCGACGCGGAAGCGGTCGACGGCGCGTACTGGGCCGGACTGCGGGGTGAGGCCCGGTGAAGCGCGCGACGATCCCACCTGTCGCCTGTGTCGGCGAGCCCCGCCTGACCGCCGGTTTCGCCGAGTTCGGCCGGCTCGACCTGCTGGCCCACGAGGAGGTGCACGGTCCGATCGGCCCGATGGAACCGGCGGCGCTGCTGCGGCTCGCCGAGGCGATCGACCTCAAGGGCAAGGGCGGCGCCGGTTTCCCGTTCGCCCGCAAACTGCGCGCCGTGCTGGAGTCCTGCGAGCGGCAGGACCTCGGCGCCGTGGTGGTGGTGAACGCCACCGAGGGGGAGCCGGCGAGCTGGAAGGACAAGGTGCTGCTCACCCGCGCCCCGCACCTCATCCTGGACGGCGCCGCGCTCGCCGCGTTCGCGCTCGACGCCGAGGAGATCGTGATCGGCGTCGCCGACGACGACGTGGGCCGCCCCTCGCTGGCCGAGGCGTTGCAGGAACGGCGCATGCCGGTGCCGACCACGATCGTCACGGTGCCGCACCGGTTCATCTCCGGCGAGGGCGGCGCGCTCGTCAACGGCATCAACGGCCTGCCGCACATCCCGCCCGGCACGAAGAAGCGCTCCAGCGACTCCGGCGTCGGCGGGCTGCCCACGCTGCTGTCGAACGCCGAGACGTACTCCCAGCTCGCCGTCGCCGCCCGGATCGGCCCGTACGAGTACGCCGCGCTCGGCACCGACGACGAGCCGGGCACCGTGCTGCTCACCGTCACCGGCTCGGCGAAGCGCCCCGCCGTGGTGGAGTGCGCCGCCGGCACCCCGCTGCGGGAGATCCTCGACCTGTGCGAGGTGCCGCCGGGCCCGGGCATCCTGATGGGCGGCTACCACGGCAAGTGGATCACCTCGGCGGCGGCGGAGCGGGCCGAGGTGTCCCGCAAGGGGCTCACCGCCGTCGGCGGCACGCTCGGCGCCGGCATCATCGTGCCGCTGGGCGCCGACACCTGCCCGCTGGGCGAGGCCGCGCAGGTGGTGCGGTACCTCGCGGGCGAGTCCGCCGGGCAGTGCGGCCCGTGCAAGATGGGCCTGCCCGACCTGGCCCGCTCGGTCGACCTCGCGGTCTCCGGCAGCGCCCCGGTCGAGCTGGTCCGGGCCGCGGCCGGCGACGTCAAGGGCCGCGGCGCGTGCAGCCACCCGGACGGCACCGCCCGGTTCGCGTTGTCGGCCATGGAGGTGTTCGCCGACGACCTGCGGCTGCACGCCACCGGCGAGGGCTGCGGCAAGCGGGTCAAGGGCATGATGGGGCTGCCCGGCGCGCCCGACGCCAACCCGCAGAAGCTCACCCTGGACTGGTCGCGCTGCGACGGGCACGGGCTGTGCGCGCATGTGGTGCCGGACTTCATCCGGCTCGACGGCAACGGCTACCCGGCGTTCCCGCCCACCCCGGTGCCGACGTGGCTGCGCGAGGGAGCGCTCAAGGCGGTAAAGGTCTGTCCCGAACTCGCGCTCCGGCTGGTCCGGGCCGAATAGCCAGGAGCCGCCGATGCGTACCGCCGTCCGTGTCACAGCCGCCGCCGTACTGACCGCTGTGCTCGCCGCCACGACCGGCTGCGCCGCCGGACCGGAGCCCGACGCGGCAGCGGGCGCGGTGGCCCTCGCGTCCACCGCCGCACCCCGGGCCACCGTGACGCCGTCCGGCCCGGCGTCCGCGTCACCGGCCCCGGTGCCGGCCGCGCTGTCGTTCACCGGCAAGACCCTCGACGGTACGGCGTTCGACGCCGCCGCCCTGGCCGGGCGGCCGGTCGTGCTCTGGTTCTGGGCGCCCTGGTGCGCCACCTGCGCGAGCCAGGCGTGGACGGTGGCCGAGATCGCCCCCACCTACCGCGACACGGTCCCGATCGTCGGCGTCGCCGGGCTCGGCGAGCAGAAGGCCATGAAGTCGTTCGTCACCGAGTTCGACCTGGGCGGCACGACACAGATCGACGACCGGGCGGGCGCGCTGTGGCGCCGGTTCAAGGTGGCCGAGCAGAGCACGTTCGTCGTCCTGGACCGCACCGGCCGGGTCGTACACAAGGGATTCCTGGACGGCGAGGCGCTGACCCGGCAGGTCGAGACGCTGGCCCGGGGATGACCGGCGCGCTGCTGCTCGCGCTGACCGCCGGCATGCTCGGCGCGGTCAACCCGTGCGGCTTCGCGATGCTGCCCGCGTACCTGTCGCTGCTCGTCGCCGGCCCCGACGGCGAACGCGGCGCGGTCGGCCGCGCGCTCACCGCGACGGCCGGGCTCACCCTCGGGTACGTGCTGGTGTTCGGCGCGTTCGGGCTGGCCCTGGCACCGGCGGCGGACTGGCTGCGGCCCCGGCTGCCGTGGCTGACCGTGACGCTCGGCGTGCTGCTGGCACTGGCCGGGTGCTGGCTGCTCGCCGGCCGTCGGCTGCCCGCGCCGCGCCCGCTGCGCGTCGCGCCCCGGCTCAGCCGCACCTGGCCGTCCATGGCGCTGTTCGGCGCGGCGTACGCGCTCACGTCGCTGACCTGCGCGATAGCGCCGTTCCTGGCGATCGTGGTGACCAGCCTGCGGGCCGGGTCGCCGTGGCGCGGGCTGGCGCTGTTCGGGGCGTACGCGCTGGGCATGGCGCTCGTGGTCGGCGTGGCCGCGCTCGCCGTGGCGCTGCTGCGCGGTCGGGTGGTGGCGCGGCTGCGCGGCGCGGGCGCGTGGGTGCCGCGGCTGAGCGGCCTGGTGCTGGTGGTCGCGGGCGGCTACGTCGCCTGGTACGGCTGGTACGAGGTACGCCTCGCCCGGGGCCGCTACGACGCCTTCACCGACCCGGTCATCCGCACCGCAGCCGCTATCCAGCAGTCCTTGGTGAGCGCTGTCAACACGCTGGGCCCCGCCGTCCTGGCGGCGCTTCTCCTGACCGCGCTGCTCCTAGCCGCCCTCCGCCCCCGCCCCCGCTCCCGCTCCCGCTCCCGCGATCTTGCACTTGGTGCCCGGGCAGAAGGGGTGAACCGGACTTCTGGCGGGCTGCAAGTGCAAGATCGCGGGGGAGAGGCGGGTGCGGCGTGTGCGGGGGAGCGGGTCAGCGCGGGGTGAGGCGGTCGGTGCCGAGCTTGTCGCGGAGGACCTCCGGGACCACCACCGAGCCGTCGGGCTGCTGGCACTGCTCCAGGATGGCCGGGAACAGGCGGCTGGTGGCGAGCGCCGAACCGTTGAGCGTGTGCACGAAACGCGTCTGCTTCGCGCCCGGCTCGCGGTAGCGGATCGCCGCCCGTCGCGCCTGGTAGTCGCCGGCCCAGGAGACCGACGACACCTCCTTGTACTTGCCGGTGCTCGGCATCCACACCTCGACGTCGAGCGTCTTCTTCATCGAGGCGCTCGCGTCACCGGCGGCCAGCAGGCTGGTCTGGAAGTGCAGGCCGAGCTTGCCGACCAGGCCCTCGACGTGGCCGACCATCGCCTCCAGCGCCTCGCCCGCCTGCTCCGGCAGCGTGAACTGGAAGATCTCCACCTTGTTGAACTGGTGGCCGCGTACGGTGCCGCGCTCGTCGGAGTGCGAACCGGCCGCCTCACGCCGGTAGCACGGCGTGTACGCGAACGCCTTCAACGGCAGCTTCGGCGTCTCCAGGATCTCGTCCTGGTACGCGCCGAGGATCGCCGTCTCCGCCGTGGGCAGCAGGAACTGGCCGCGCGAGGACGACTGCTTGTCGATGTGGTAGACGTCGTCGTGGAACTTCGGGAACTGGCCGGCGGCGAAACCGGCGCTGTCCAGCAGCAGGTGCGGCGGGAGCAGGAACTCGTACCCGGCCTGGATGTTCTGCTCGATCAGCCAGTTCACCAGCGCCCACTCCAGCCGGGCGCCCAGACCGGTGTACATCCAGAAGCCCGAGCCGCCGAGCTTCACGCCCCGCTCGTGGTCGACCAGGCCGAGCGCGCGGCTCAGCTCCACGTGGTCGCGTACCTTCTCGATGGCCGGCGCCTCGCCGAACGTGCGCACCACCCGGTTGGCCTCCTTGCCGCCGGGGACCACGTCGTCGGCGGGCAGGTTCGGCAGCTCGCTCATCGCCGAGCGCAGCCGGGACTGCACCTCGTCGAGCTGGGACTCCAGCTCCGCGAGCTGCTTGCGCTCGGCCTCCGGGGCGACCGGCTGCGGCGTGCCGCCGGACCGTTTCGCCTCCGCGTACGCGCGCGCCTCGGCCTTGCGGCGCTGCCGCTCGGCGTCGATCTCCGTGATCAGGGCGCGTCGTTCCTGGTCGAGCCGCTGGATATCGTCCAGCGCCCGGGTGACCTCGGCGGGATCCAGACGCTTCGCCAGCGCGGTCGCCACCGCCTCGCGATCCTTCCGGATCAACTCCATGTCGAGCATGCTGCTCGTACGCCTCCGTCCAGGCAGTCAGGTGGGACCTCCAGATGCTACCGTCGCGCCCCCGCTGCCCCGGCCCGGCCCGCGCAGCCCGCCGTCGCGGGGCCCGTTCCGGTGACTGTGCGTGGTGACGGTGCCGTCGGCGGAGGGTGCTCACTTTCCGTGATGGCGCATTGATGCACTCGTCGCCCCGCTTCGGCTCACGAGCGCCCTGAGCTGGTCAATCTCGCGGCTCCGCTCCCCGACGGGCATGTCCCTCCGGCGACTTTGCTCTGCAGCCATCGACGCGACGTTCGACGGACCGTAAGCGATGCGCGGATGGCTGCAGAGCAAAGTGCGCAAGGGGTGAAGCATCCGGAGAGTGGCGGCGTCACGCACGGTCACAGATCGGCGTCGCAAGGTGGCGCTGCGCGCGGAACCTCAGAGGCGTACCGGCATCAGGACGGAGAAGGCGCTCGCGTCGTCGGCCCGCCGCACGGCCAGCGGGGTGATCGGGCCGTCCAGCTCCAGCACGAGCTGGCCGTCGCCGGAGCCCAGCGCGTCCAGCAGGTACTCCCGGTTCACCGCCACCCGAAGCGCATCCGCGCCGCCCGCGCCGCCCGCGCCGCTCGGGTCGACCAGGCGCAGCTCGCCGCGGCCGTCCAGGCCGAGCGCCACCACCTCGTGCTCGACGCCCTCGTGCGCGCGGCGGCAGACCGGGACGCCGTCGGCGGTGAGCGCCGCCCGTAGCGCCGCGCCGTCGAACGGGATCCGGTACGCGGGCGCGTCGCCGAGCTGCGCCCGCAGCAGCCGCCGGTAGTCGGGGAAGTCGTACGGCAGCGGGGCGGCGGTCAGCGGCCGGCCCGCCACCGTGACAGTCACCCGGTCGGGGGCGACGACGACTTCGGCGTCCCCCGCGCCGTCGGCTCCGAGCAGCGCCCGCAGCTCGTCGACGGCGGCCACCGGCAGCAGCGCGCTCACCGGCGGGCCGTCGACGGTGCCGCCGGCCCGGGCCACGGCCAGCCGGAACCGGTCGGTGGCGAACAGGTGCACCCCGTCCGGGGCCACCTCCAGCAGCACACCGGACAGGACCGGCAGGCCGGGGTCGGCGCCGACGGCGAAACGTACGGCGTCGAAGGCGGCGGCGAGGTCGGTGCGGGACAGCACGAGTCGGGTGGTCACGATGGTCTCCTCCGGGTCGATCAGGCTGCGGATCCGGGAGAGTTCGCGACGCGCGTCGGCCAGGCCGTCCTCCAGGCGGCGCAGGTGCGCGTCCAGCAGCCGGTGCACCTCGGCCGGCCGGTGCCGGTGCCGCAGCGCCTCGGCGATGCCGGTCAGCGGCATCCCGACCCGGCGTAGCCCGGCCACCAGGCGGGCCGGTCCCACCTGCTCCTCGGTGTACCAGCGGTAGCCGGTCACCGGGTCGACCCGGGCCGGCGCCAGCACGCCGGAACGGTCGTAGAAACGCAGTGCGCTGACCGTCAACCCGCTGGCCCGGGCCAGTTCGCCGATGCTGCGAAGCTCGCTCTCCACGGCCGTCATCCTGTGACCTCAAGCGGGTCGAGGGTCAACCTCACGCCGACAGCGTGCGGAACGTGATGCCCGCGCGTACCAGCCGGTCCAGCAGCGCGTCGCCCATCGCCGCGACCGGCGTGACCTGCCCGGCGGTCTCCGGCAGGTCGTCGAAGGCCAGGCACAGCGCCGACTCGGCGAGCATCTTGGCCGTCTCGTCGTAACCCGGGTCGCCGCCGGACACCTCGGTCACCACCCGCCGGCCGCCGCCGGTGCCCACGAACCGCACCTGGAACCACGACTTCGCCCGCTGCTCGGCGGTCGGCCCCTGCCCGGAGGCGAGCCGCCCGAGCAGCCAGCGCCGCGTCGGCGCCACCTTCACCAGCCCCATCACGCCGGCCAGCCCGACACCCGCGACGAGCACAGTGGGCAGCCGCTTCATCGCCGCGAAGTGCCGGTAGCGGAAGTCCGGGCCGTACTCCGGTCGGGCCGCCGCCGATCGGCGGACCACCTGCGGGTCGATGGTGGGCAGCGGCACCGCCCACTGGCCGAACTCGCGTACCCGGCCGACCTTGCCCGGCACCGCGCGGACCCGGCGCCCGTCCGGGCCGGGCTCCATCGCCCGGCGGGCCCGCGCCGCGCGGCTCATCTCACCGGTACGGGAGAACGCGGTGAGCGCCGAGTGGTACGTCCCGGCGGAGAACCGGCCACCGGCCCGCACGTACCCGTCCACGGCGACCGGCCCGTCGGCGGGCAGTTGCTTGACCGTGTACCAGACGCCCAGGTCGTGCGGAATCGAGTCGAAGCCGCAGGCGTGCACCAGGCGTGCCCCGGTGCGCACCGCCTCGGCGTGGTGCCGCACGTACATCCGGTCCACGAACTCCGGCTCACCGGTGATGTCCAGGTAGTCGGTGCCGGCCGCGGCGCAGGCGGCCACCAGCGGCTCGCCGTGGTGCACGTACGGGCCGACGGTGGTGGCCACCACCCGGGCGCACTCCGCCACCGCGCGCAGCGACGCCGTGTCCGTCACGTCGGCGGTGAGCAGCGGCAGCTCGGCCAGGGCCGGGTCGATCGCGGCCAGCCGGTCCCGTACGGCGGCCAGCTTATCCGGGTTACGCCCGGCCAGCGCCCAGCGCAGCCGGTCCGGCGCGTGCCGGGCCAGGTACTCGGCGGTCAGCCCGCCGGTGAAGCCGGTGGCGCCGAACAGGACGAGGTCGTACGGACGGTCTGCGCGCATCCGCCGAGTGTGCCACCGATGACGCTCACCTTCACGGCGTGAAGACCACCCGGACGCAGCCGTCGGTCCGGTCCCGGAACAACGCGTACCCCTCGGCGCCGCGCTCCAGCGGCATCCGATGCGTGGCCAGGTGCTCGGTGACCAGCTCGTCGCGGGCCATCCGCGCCAGCAGCGCCGGGATCGCGGCCCCGCCCCGGCGGCGGGCGGCACGGACGGCGAGCCCCTTGTCCGCGAGCGCGCCGAGCGGGAACCGGTCCACGAACCCGGGCCGGGCGTCGAGCACCACCACCACGCCGCCCTTGCGGCAGGCGTGCACCGCCTCGCGCAGCGCCGCCCCGCCGTCCGGCTCGGCCACCGGCCACCGGACCGGTACGGTCGCCACCCCGCAGGCGTCGACGCACACGTCCGGGCCCCGGCCGCCGCTGCGTTCGCGCAGCTCGGCGAGCACGTCCACGTACCTGTGGTTGAGCGCCTCCACGCCCTCGTGCCCGGCGACCATCCGCAGCCGGTCGTCCCGGTCGTCGACCACGATCACCCGGTGCGCGCCCCGGGCCACCGCAGCACCGGCGGTGAGCTGGCCGACCGCTCCCGCGCCCCACACCGCCACGACGTCACCGGGGGCGACCTCGCCCAGCTCGGCGCCGTACCAGCCGGCCGGCGCGGCGTCCGCGGCGAACACCGCCCGGTCGTCGCTCACCGACTCCGGCACGGCGAACGCGCCCACGTCGGCGTACGGCACCCGCACGTACTCGGCGTGGCCACCGGCGAAGCCACCGAGCCGGGCCGGCCGTCCGTAGCCGCCGGCGGACGGCTGCCCCCACTCCGGCTCGGCCGTCACGCCGCTCGTGCCGTTGTCGCAGCAGGCCGGCAGCCCCTGCCGGCAGAACCAGCACGCCCCGCACGCCACCGCCGCGCTCACCACCACCCGGTCGGCGACGCGGTGCCGGCGTACCTCCGGGCCGACCTCGACCACGTCGCCGAGGAACTCGCGTCCGAGCACCTCACCGGCGGACGCCTCGGGCACCCGCCCGGCCAGAAGCGGCAGGTCCGCGCCGCAGGTCGTGCTCCGCCGGACCCGCACGATCATGTCCTGGGCGTTGCGCAGCTCCGGGTCCGGGACGCGGCACACCTCCAGCAGGTCGGCTCCGGCCCAGCACAGCGCCCTCATCTCACGGCTCCCGGCCGGTCCAGCGGCGAACGGTCCGCGCGCAGCACCTCGCCGGTCTCCAGGAGCTGCTTGGTCTGCCGCAGCACGTGGCGCAGGAACCGGCCCGGGTCGTCGCCGACCAGGTGTGCGGCTAATCCCGGGAGCGCGCACTCCCCGCCCAGCGGGCGTACCGCCAGCTCGGTGCCGCGCCCGCCGGGAGCCGGGCGGGCCCACACCTCGACCGCGCCGTCGAGGCGGCGCAGCGGCTCGGGCCACCGCCCGGCCGGGAGCACCTGTTCGGGCGGCGCGGCCACCGTCACCACCTGCCACCGGCCCGGCCGTGGATCGACGCAGGCCCGCCGCGCCCGGCGGCGTGCCAGCATCCGCGCCCCCGCCGGCGCCAGCACCCGCGCTCCCGCTAGTGCCAGCGCGCCGACCGCCAGCCGTCCGCTCCGCGCCACCCGACCTCCCGCCGTCTCCGGGTGGCCGGCGTCGGCCGGCCGTCCCGTGTGCCTACAGGGTGCGGGGCGGCCGGGTGAGCCGGGTTCGCCCGGAAGGGGTGAACCGGCCCGGTCCGGGTAACCGCTGCCCGCACCGACGGGGGAGGGACGCATGCCGGAGGAGGCAGACCAGGTCGTCGCACCGAGCGACACGAGCGACATCACCGGTACGCCCGATCTGCTCACCGCCGGCGTCGAATCACCCGCCGGTGCCGCGCTGCCGGGTGGGCCGCCGCTGCTGGCGTCCCGGTTGGCGCCGCCCGCGCCGCCCGAGCCGGTCCTGCTGCGTCCCCGGCTGCTCGACCGGCTGGAGCAGGGCGCGTCCGGTCCGGTGACGCTCGTCTGCGCGCCGGCCGGCTGGGGTAAGACCACGCTGCTGTCGACCTGGGCGCAGGGGGAGCGGGACGGGCCGTCGCCGGCCTGGGTGACGGTGGCCGAGGGCGAGACCACCGGGCGGCTCTGGGGCTACCTGGCCGCGGCCCTGCGCACCGCCGCCGCCGACGACCCGGACGACGGACCGCCACCGGTGCCGGACGGCCCGCCCCGGGCCGAGCAGCTCGAAGCGCTCGCCGCCGCGCTCGCCGCACGGGAACGGCACGTGCTGCTGGTCCTGGACGACCTGCACCGGGTCACCGAACCGGACGCGTTGACCGGGCTGGAGTTCCTGCTCCGGCACGCCGACGGCCGGCTGCGGCTGGTGGCCGGGGCGCGCCGCGAACCACCGCTGGCCCTGCACCACTGGCGGCTGTCCGGCGAGCTGACCGTCATCGGCCCCGCCGACCTGGCGTTCACCGCCGACGAGGTGGCCGACCTGCTCGTCGCGCACGGACTGTCGGTGCCCGCCCCGGCCGTGAGCCGCCTGGCCGAGCGCACCACCGGCTGGCCGGCCGGGCTGCGCTTCGCCGCGCTCGCGCTCGGTGCCGACGCCGACCCGGCGCGCGCGGTGGACCGGTTCGCCGGTGACCAGCCGGACGTCGCCGCGTACCTGCGCGACGAGGTGCTCGCCCCGCTGGCACCGGCGGCCCGCGACGTGCTGCGCCGGGTGGCGGTGGCCGGCGCGGTCCACGCCGACCTGGCCGCCGCGCTGACCGGGCGTTCCGACGCCGGGCACCTGCTCGCCGAGACGGCCCGGGAGGGCGGCTTCCTCCACCAGGACGGCGGCGACCCGCAGTGGTTCCGGCCGCACCCGCTGCTGGCCGACGTGCTGCGCGACGAGCTGGACCGGCTGCCCGCCGACGAGGTGCGTGAGCTGCACCGGCGGGCAGCCGGCTGGTACGGGGCCCACGGCCGCCCGGCCGACGCGCTGCGGCACGCGCTCCTGGCCGGCGAGTGGACCGCCGCCACCGACCTGCTCGTCACCCGCTGGCCCGAGCTGGCGCCGGACGAATCCGCCGCCGCTCCGGCCCCGCCCGAGCCGCCCGCCGAGGCGGTCCGCCGCGATCCGGAGCTGGCGCTGGCCGCGGCGTCCGAGCGGGCGTACGCCGGGGACCGGGCCGCCGCCGACGCGCAGTTGCGGCGGGCGCTCGCCCGGGCCGGTGACCTGCCCGCGCCGCGCCGCGACCGGTTCGGCCGGCTGGCCGCCGCCGTGAAGCTCAGCCTGGCCCGGGCCGGTGGCGACCACGAGGAGGTACGCCGGGCCGCCGACCGCCTGCTGTCCACCGTCGCCGCAAACGAGTCCTCGGGCGGCCCGGAGGCCGGAGCCGGTGACCCGCGCGCCGGGACGGCCGAGCGGGACGACGTGCGCGCGGTGGCCGGCGCCGCGCACGGGCTGGTCGCGCTGGCCGAGGGGGACCTGTCGACGGCCTGGGAGCGGTTCGCCGCGGCGCGGGAGGCGGCGCGGCGGGCCGGGCGACCGCGTACCGAACTGCTCTGCGTCAGCCGTGCGGCGCTGCTGGAGGCGGCCCGGGGCGCGCTGCGGGCCGCCGAGGACCTGGCCCGGGAGGCGCTGGCGATGCCGCCCTGCCAGGGCTGGTCGTCGCGGTCCGACTGCGGCTACGCGTACCTGGCGCTGGCGTTCGTGGACTGGCAGCGGGACCGGCCGGCGGAGGCCACCGCCCACCTGGCGCTCGCCGGGCCGGCCGGCGCGGAGCCGGGCGGCGCCGCCCTCACCGCGCTCTGCCGCGCGGGACTGCTGGCCGACGGCGGCGACCCGGGCGGCGCGTTGCGCACGCTCACCGAGGCGCGGACGGCCGCGCCCGGCCCGGAGCTGGGCGGACGGCTCGCCGCCGCCGAGGCACAGGTACGCGCCGCCGTCGGCGACCTCGACGGTGCCCGGGCGCTGCTCGACGCGGCGGGTGACGGGCCGGCGCCGGCGCTCGCGTCGGCGCGGCTGCGGCTGCGCGCCGGTGACGCCCACGCGGCCGAGCGTGCGTTGCCCGACTGGACCGGGCTTGGCGCGGCGGACTGGCCGCTGCCGGTGCGGCTGGGCGCCGGGCTGCTCGACGCGGCGCTGGCCGACGCCGCCGGTGACGCCCGGCGGGCCGGCCGGTTGCTGGAGGAGGTGCTGGCGCTCGCCGAGCCGGACGGCTTCCGGCGCGTCTTCACCCGGGCCGACCCGGGGGTACGCGATCTGCTCGCCGCGCGCCTGGACTCCGGCACCGCGTACTGGGCCACCGTGACCGAGCTGGTCCGGGGCGTGGACGCGCGACCGGCCACCGCGACGCCGGACGGTCCGGCCCGCACGCTCGACGAGCCGCTCACCGAGCGGGAGCTGACCGTCCTGCGCTACCTCCAGAGCATCCTGTCCAACGTGGAGATCGCCGCAGAGCTGTCACTGTCGGTGAATACAGTGAAGACGCACGTGCGCAACATCTATCGCAAGCTCGACGCGACCCGCCGGCGGGACGCCGTCCGGCGGGCGCGCGAGCTGCGCCTGATCTGACAGCTCTCAGGCGTCGGCGGCGGCGTCCACCACTGCGAGCAGTTCGGCCAGGTCGTAGCCGCCGTCGTGGCGCATGTCGTTCACGAACAGCGTCGGGGTGGCGTCGACGCCGCTGCGGATGCCGCCGACGAAGTCCTGCCGGACCCGGTCGGCGTGTTCCTGGCGGCCGACCTCCGCGGCGACCTCCTCCGGCGACAGGCCGATCTGCTCGACGCCGAGCGACAGGTGCACCGGGTCGAGCTGGTCCTGGTGCTGGTAGAGCCAGTCGTACATCTCCCAGAACCGGCCCCGCGCGGCGGCGGCCTCGGCGGTCTCCGCGGCGTTCTCCGCGTACGGGTGGACGTTCGTGATCGGGAAGTGCCGGTACGCCAGCCGCACCACGTCGGCCCGCTGACGCAGCACCTCGGTCAGGTTCGGGTACGCGGCGCCGCAGAACCGGCACTGGAAGTCGCCGTACTCGACGACTGTGACCGGCGCGTCCACCGGCCCGCGGACATGGTCGCGTTCGGTCACCGGGACCCGTAGCCGCGCGGTGGTGACCTGAAGTGGCGTGGTCATCCGGCACTCACCCGCCCGCTCGTGGTCAGCCGGTTCGGATCACTCATGCCTCCCACGGTGGCGGTCGCCCGGGTGAGCCGGGCTCACCCGGGCGGGGTGGTTCCGCCTCATCGCACGGCGAGGTGGTTGCGCACCTCGCGGATGCCGGGGGCGTTCCACACCACCCGCTCGATCTCCTCGCGTTCGCCGGCCGAGTGGACCTGCCCGTCCAGCAGCACCGTGTCGCCGTGCACCCGCACGTCGACCTCCTCGGCCTCGGTGGCGCGGTTGCGGGCCAGCGCGTCCACGATCCGCTCGGCCAGGTCGTCTCCGTCCGGGTGGGCGGTGGGACGCACCGCGATGCCGTTGCTCACCCCGCACACGCCGGTGAGCCGGGCGACCGCGCGTTCGGCGGCCCGCCGCTGGTACTCCCACTCGACCTCGCCGTGCAGCGTGACCCAGCCGTCGGCCACAGTCACCTGCAACGTCTCGATCGGCACGAACGCGTCCCACTCCAGCGCCCGGACGGCGGCGATGGCGATCTCCGGGTCCTCCCGCCCGGCCGCGGTGCCGATCCGGACGGCGAGGTCGTTGGCGACCGCGCGGACCCGGGTGACCCGGTGCGCGGCCCGCTCGGCGGCCCACTTCTTGGCGTAGCTGTCCACCCGGCCGGTGAGCGTCACCACGCCCTCGGTGACAGTCACCCCGATCTCGTCCGGGCCGACCCGGGGTTCCCAGGTCAGCTCGTCGAGCACGGCGGACTGGATGTCCCGGTCGGTACGCGTGATCGTGTCGGTGGCCATCCGGCTCTCCCTCCCGTCGGTCGCGGCACGGGCACGTGGTCCCGCACCCGCGATCCTGCGCGCGTTCCGGGTGAGCGGCCCTCGCCCGATCCGGGTGAGGCAGCACGGTGGCCGCCCCCGGGAGTCCCGGGGGCGGCCACCGTGTCTGGCGCGTCTGGGGTCAGCCGTCCAGGCCGGCCGGGGAGTTCGGCCGGTCCACGTCCACGAACTCGATGTCGTCGGCGGCGCGGTCCCGGCTGCCGGCGGCGCGTGCCGCGGTGCCGGCGGCCCAGCCGATCGCCGCGCCGGCGAGCGCCGCCGCGATCAGCAGCGTCCAGGGCAGCGCGGGACGGCGGCCGGCGAGCGCGTCGAACGCGAGACCGGCCCGGCGGCGTGCCTCCTCGGCGGCGGAGCCGACCAGGTCGGTGGCGTCGTCGGCCAGGCCGGAGGAGCTGCGGCGGGCGGTCCGGGTGGCGTCGCGCATGCTGTCACCGGCGGAACCGACGGCGGAGAGCAGGTGCTGCCACGCCTGGTCGGCGACCCGCTCGGCCTTGCCCCGGCGGTCCAGCAGGTTGGTTCCGAACATCGTTCTACCTCCTCGGGTGCCGAAGGCCGGCGGCCACTTCGGACTCCGGTGTCCATCCGGCGGTCACTGTCCCGGGCAGTGCCCCACCGGACCCGGCGGCAAACCACGCCCGGGTCATGGCGGGTGCGGCCGGTGAACGGGACGAAGCACCCGAACGCGCCGGGACGGGTGCGGACGGGACGTGCGTGCGCCAGCTACCCTGGTCCGCGGGATCGGCGGGCCCGCCCGGTCGCACGGTTGGCCGTGGCCCGCCACAGGGGGAAACTGGAACCCGGTGGTCCGGATTGGGTACGCCCAGGTGTGCCCAGTTCGCGAATTGCTCATCCCGGGGGGTGGCGACCGGGGCGTGGGAGGAATACTCTCGGTCGCGGCCCGCGTACTGATGAGGCGCCCGTCATGGGCGAGTGGAGGTGCTCGCGTGAGCCTGTCGATCGTGAAGTCGGTGCGGCCGGGTGGTGTCGTCGAGATCGCGCCCCGTGGGGAGATCGACGTCGACACCGCGTACGAGGTGCGGGAAGCGATCGCCGAGGTGCTCGCGAAGGCCCGCCCCGCGCGGATCGAGCTGAACATGCGGCTTGTCACGTTCATCGACTCGGTCGGCATCAGCGCCATGGTCGCCGGCTTCCAGACCTGCGAGGTCAGCGGCGTCAAGCTCGTGGTCACCGAGCCGAGCCGGTTCGTGCACCGGCAGCTCTGGGTGACCGGCCTGCTCGGCCTCTTCGGCGCGCCCGAGCCGTGGTTCGCCGACGACACCCCCGAGGTGCTGCCCGGCGCCTGAGCGCCGTTCGCACCCCCTGCGGCCAGGGGACCTTCTACCCGTTGCCAGTCCGGCGTCGGTACGGGACGATCGTCGCGACGCACGACGGCGAGGGGGCCCGCTTGCAGAGCAGCGACAGCTTCAGCTACACCGTGCAGGCCCGGTGCAGCCGGGCCGAAGCGGTGGCCCTGCTAGGCGACCTGAGTCGCCAGGGTGAGCTGCATCCGCTGATCGTCCGGGTCCGGAAGCTGCCGGCCCGGCCCGGCGCGCTGGCCAGCTACGCGATCACCGACCGGCTGCAACTCGGCCCGCTGCACTTCCCGGTGACCTACCAGGCGGACGTGCTGATCGCGAGCGAGGACGAGGTGGTCACCGTCGCCCGGCAGCAGCCGGCGACGACCGTACGCAACCACACCCGGCTGCGCGACGAGGACGACGGCACGGTACGCGTCGAGGTGGAGATCACGCTCACCGCGCCGGCACCGCTGTTCGGGTACGCGTTCCGCCAGGCCCGGGCGGCTCACCTGGGCCTGGCGGCGCGTCTCGGAGCGACCCTGGAGGGCCGGCCGGCCTGATCCGGCCGGCCCCTTCCGGGCGCTCAGTACACCGACAGGTGCACGTGGTTGGTGTGGTCGCTGGACGGGTCGCCGTTGCCCCCGCTGTACGACTTCCACCCGCTGCTGGGCAGCCAGATCTGCTTGAACCAGATCACGTAGAGCACGGCGAGCGGGTCGGCGTTGCGCACGAAGTACGCGGCCAGGTTGTTGCCGTACGTCCGGTCGCCGCCGGAGGCCACGCCGCCGAAGCCGTTCTTCTGCGCGGCGAAGTCGCAGGCCCGCCCCTTCGGGTGCTCGCCCGAGCCGCTGGGCCGGTGGCACGAGACGTACCTGGTGAAGCCGGCCGCCTTCGCCTGTTGCAGCGCGTGCAGCGTGCGCGGGGTGATGCAGCCGTTGGCCGGGGTCGGGTCGTTGACGCTGCACGACTCCGGGGGCCAGGAGCCGTCCGAGTTGCGCGGCGCCGGCTTCGCGTTCTTGGTGGAGGTGCCCTGGACGCTGCCGCCGCTGCTGCTGCGCGTGGCGCGGTCGTTCGCCACCTCCAGGGCGCGCTCGGCCTGCTCCTTGCGCTTGGCCATCACCGTCACCTGCTTGCGCTGCTCGCGGATCTCGCCGTCGAGCTGGGCGCGGGTGCGGGTGGCCTGGTCCCGGGTGGCGATCAGGTCGCGCAGCGTACGGTCCTCGTGCGCGGCGACCTGTTCCAGCGCGGCGGCCCGGTCCATGAAGCCCTCCGGGCTGCTGCTGCCCAGCAGCACCCCGGCGGTGCCCAGGCGGCCGTTGCGGTACGCCACGGCGGCGATCTCGCCGACCTTGGCGTCGCGTACGGCCAGCTCGGCGCCGACCGTCTTGAGCTGTTCGTTCAGTTGCTTCTGGCGGCTCACCGACCGGTTCAGCGCGGCCTTGGCCTCCAGCCAGCCCTTGCTGGCGGCGTCGAGCTGGGCACGCAGTTCGGGCGTGCCGCCCTCGTCGTCGCCGCCGGGCGCGGCGGCGAGCAGGCCGGTCGCCGGCCCCGCCGAGGCGGGGGAGACCGGAACAGTCGCGACGCCGAGGGCCAGCGTCGCGACGAGCAGGGCCGCCAACCGGGCGGCTGTCCGTCGTACAGGTGCCACGTGGGGCATTCACACGTCCTTCCGTCAACGCCGACCGGGTTAGCTGACGGGTTCGGGACGGAAGATCCCTACCGCTGACGCGGATGCACCCCACGTACGTGGTTCCCCGGCTCGTCCCTGCGGACGATTAGGCGACGGCCGCCCCACCGGGGCCGGTGGCGTCCGCGGGTGCGGCCGCGACCGACACTACCGGCGCTGCCCGGGCGTGGCTCGGTGGAGCAACGCCACTAGGTGGGGCAAAACCGGCATAAGACTACAACAGCCACAGTGATTTAAGTCTGCCCTAATCACCACTCGGTCTTCCCGCACACGCCGGCCGACGCTCCGGGTTCGACCTGCAACGTGGCGTGATCGATGGAGAAGTCCTCGTGCAGGGCGGCCCGCGCGGCGGCCAGCACCTGCCCCGGGTCCACGCCCGGGTCGGTGGTCAGGTGCGCCGAGGCCACCTCCATGCCCGAGGTGAGCGTCCACACGTGCAGGTCGTGCACCTCGGCCACGCCGGGTACGGCGGCCAGCCGGTCGTGCACGGCGGTCACCTGGAGGTGCTCCGGCGCGGCCTGCACCAGGATGCGCAGCGCGGCCCGGCCGAGCCGCCAGGTGCGCGGCAGGATGAACAGGCCGATCCCGACGGCTACCAGCGGATCGGCCCACCACCAGTCGGTCGCGGCGATGACCAGCGCGGCGGCGATCACGCCGAGCGAGCCGAGCAGATCGCCGAGCACCTCCAGGTACGCCCCGCGCAGGTTGATGCTCTCCTTCGCCCCGGCGCGCAGCAGCGCGAACGCGACGATGTTGGCGAGCAGGCCGAGCACCGCCACCACGAGCATCGGGCCGGCCAGCACCTCCGGCGGCTCGCCGAACCGGCGTACCGCCTCGACCAGGACGTAGAGCGCGACGGCGCCGAGCAGCACGGCGTTGGCCAGGGCGGCGAGCACCTCCAGCCGGTAGAGCCCGAACGTGCGCTGCGGGTCGGTGCCGGCGCGGCGGGCGGCGGTGATCGCGGCCAGTGCCATGCCGATGCCGAGGACGTCGGTGAACATGTGCCCGGCGTCGGAGAGCAGCGCGAGCGAGCCGGTGGTGAAGGCGGCCACCGCCTCGACCACCATCAGGACGGCGAGCAGCGCGAAGGCGGCCCAGAGGCGGCCCCGGTGGCGGTGTGCCGCGTTGGCCACCGCGCCGCTGTGGTCATGACCTGCGCCCACGCCAACACCCTTCCTGCCCCGTACCGGCCAGGCCCAATGTATGTTCACATCGCTATGTATGCAACTGAACTGTGGGTGACGTCAGGGGCGCGGACGGGTGTCCCTCAGAGCGGGTCGAGCGTGGTGAGGCGCTGGGTCGCCCGGGACAGCGCCACGTAGAGCGTGCGTACCCCCGAACCGGGGTCGGCCCGGATCTCACTCGGCGCCACCAGCACCACGCCGTCGTACTCCATGCCCTTCGCCTGGAGGCTGGTGACCACCTGGAGCCGGCTCGCGCCGAGCGCGCCCAGCCAGCCGGCCACCTCGTCCCGGCGTGGCACCGGCGTGATCACACCAACGGTGCCCTCCACCTGCGCGAGCAGCGCCTCGGCCGCCTCGACGGTGGCCGCCGGCAGGTCGGCGGCGGGCACCGTGCGCTCGACCGGCGGCACGCCGGTGGACCGCACCGCGTCGGGCAGCGGCAGGTCCGGGTAGAGCCGGCGGATCTCCGCCGCCGCCACCGCGAAGATCTCCGCCGAGTTGCGGTAGTTGGTGGTCAGCTCGTAGCGGTGCCGCTTGCGTCGGCCCAGCGCCTGGTCCCGGGCGCGGTCCAGCTCCTGCGGGTCGCCGGTCCAGGCGGTCTGCGCCGGATCGCCGACCACCGTCCAGGACGCCAGCCGCCCGCGCCGCCCGACCATCCGCCACTGCATCGGCGAGACGTCCTGCGACTCGTCCACCACCACGTGCGCGTAGTCGCGGTAGTCGGCCGGACGCTCCCGGGCCGCCGCGCGGGCGGCACGCTGCCGGTCGGCGTACGTGCTCAGCTCGCGCACGCCACCGGCGAGCTGGTACGGGTCGCGCCTGGGCCGGGCCCGCTGCACGGGCTTGCCGAGCAGCGCGTCCAGCTCGTCGAGCAGCGCGATGTCCGCCACGGTCAGCCCGTCGGTCCCGAGCGTGCGGTACGCCTGCCCGAGCAGCCGGATCTCGGCCGAGGAGAGGATCCCCCCGGCGTAGCGGCGCAGCCGGTCCGGGCGGGCCAGCCAGTCCAGCACGTGCCGCGGGTGCAGCCGCGGCCACCACGCCTTGAGGAACTCGCGGAACTCCGGCCGCTCGATGATCTCGTCCTCGAACGCCGGCTGCTCCGGCAGCCGGCCCACCCGCAGCGTGCGGGCCTGCGCGTAGAGCGCGGCGAGCACCGCGTCGAACGCCGCCCGGCGCACCTCGTTGCGGCGGGCGCCCCGGGCCAGCGTCCGGTCCCGGACCGCGTCCAGCGCGGCGCGCTCCAGGCGCAGCAGCTCGCCCCGGTAGAGCAGGCGCAGCTCGGCCGGGGAGTCCGGCACCGCGTCGCGGACCGCGCGTTCCAGCACCCGGCGCATCCGCAGCGAACCCTTCACCGCCGCCACGTCCGGCGGGTCGGCGCGGGACGCGGACAGGCCGGGGAACAGCGAGCCGAGCGAGTGCAGCGTGGCCGTCTCCTCGCCCAGCGAGGGCAGCACCGAGGCGATGTACTCGACGAACACGCCGGACGGGCCGACCACGAGGATGCCGCCGCCGGCGTACCGGGCCCGGTCGGAGTAGAGCAGGTACGCGGCCCGGTGCAGCGCCACCGCCGTCTTGCCGGTGCCCGGGCCGCCGGAGACGATCGTGACGCCGTCGCCGGGGGAGCGGATCGCCTCGTCCTGCTCCCGCTGGATGGTGGCGACGATGTCCCGCATGCCCCGGCCGGTGGCCCGGGACAGCGTGGCCAGCAGGGCCCCGTCACCGACCACCGCCATGTCCGGCGGCGCGGCCTCCGGATCCAGCAGGTCGTCCTCGATCCGGGTGACCTTCTCGGAGGCGGACTGGATCGTGCGCCGGCGCACCACGCCGCGCGGCTCGGCGGGCGTGGCCTGGTAGAACGCGGCGGCGGCGGGCGCCCGCCAGTCCACCACCAGCGTCTCCGCGTCCACGCCCCGCACGCCCAGGCGGCCGACGTGCAGCACCTGCCCGGTCCGCAGGTCCAGCCGGCCGAACACCAGACCCTCGTGCTCGGCGTCCAGCACGTGCCGGCGCTGGGCGGCGTGGAAGACCATCGCGTCCCGCTCGACCAGCGCGCCGAAGTTGCCGACCCGGGCCAGCAGGTAGCCCTCCCGCTCGGCGTCGGCCGCAGACCGGCGCAGTTCGGCCAGCCGGGCGTACACCCGGTCGAGGTGACGCTGCTCGGCGGCGATCTCCCGGTCCAGCGTGGTCTGGTCGGTCAACGCGGATGCTCCTGTGTTCGGAGGGCACGACGGGCTGAATGAGGGTACGGGCCGCCGGCAACCGGCACACCGGGGCATGCCGCGCACGTGGCGTACGTCGGTGCCGCCCGCGTGCGGGGACGCTCAGCGGCGGACCGCCGGGCGGTCGGCCAGTACCCGGTCCAGCACGCCGGCCAGAGCGGCGTTGACCTTCTCGGGGCGCTCCATCATCAACATGTGCCCGGCACCCGGGCAGACGGTCAGCTCCGTGGTGGGCAGCGCCGCCGCGATCGACTCGGCGCAGGGCGGCGGGGTGAGCCGGTCCCGGTCGCCGACCAGCGCGGCGGCCGGCAGCCCGCCGAGCGCGGCGAGCGTCTCCAGCCGGTGCTGGGCGCCGATCGAGGCGCGGAAACCGCCGATCGAGCGCAGCGTGGCCCGGGCCACCGCCGAGGTGACCAGCCGGATGTCCGCCGGGTCGCAGCGGTCGCCGAACAGCATCCAGCGGATGCTCGGGCGCAGCGCGCGCAGCAGCGCGTGCGGGGGCCGCCAGCCGCCGCAGCGGGCCAGCACCCCGGCGCCTGTCGTCTCGGCCAGGCGGATCAGCCGGGTGATCCGGGGGGAGAGGCCGTACGCGGTGTGCGTGTGCCCCTCGGCGGTGGTGGAGACGAAGACCAGCCCGGCGGTACGCGCGGCGAACCGGTCGGGGTGCCGGTGGGCGTACTCCATCACCGTCATCCCGCCCATCGAGTGCCCGACCAGGACGATCGGACCGGCCGGGACGATCTCGTCGATCACCGCGGCGAGGTCGTCGCCGAGCTGGGCGAGGGTGGCGTCGCGCAGCGCCAGGCAGCTCGACCGGCCGTGGCCGCGCGCGTCGTAGGTGACCACGCGGACCCGGCCGCCGAAGCGTTCCCGCAGCTCGGCGACCTGGCGGTGCCAGCTGCGCCCGTCGAGCGTCCAGCCGTGCAGCAGCACGGCGGTGACGTCGGCGTCGACCGGCCCGGTGACGGACACGTGCAGCCGTACGTCGTCGGGGAGCCGCAGTTCCAGGTCCGGCATCGTCCACCTCCCGGGCCCGCCGATGTGTGTCCACCGGATGACCCGGCGGTGACACCGGCGTTACCCGCCATGAGACCACGGCAACCGGTCCGGAGAGAAGATTCCCGTCCGGCCCCACGTCGTCGGATCGGTGACCAGGCTGGAGACATGCCGACCACCAGTCCGCGTGCCGCGCTGGCCGAGCTGCTCGCCGGCAACCGCCGCTTCGTCAGCGGGCAGCCGGTGCACGGGCACGACGTCACCGCCGCCGCGGCGGTGGCCTCCGGCGACCAGCAGCCGTACGCGGTGGTGCTGGGCTGTATCGACTCCCGGGTTCCGTTGGAGGCGATCTTCGACCAGACGTTCGGTTCGATCTGCGTGATCCGTACCGGCGGGCACGTGCTGGACCGGGCCGTCCGCGGCTCGATCGAGTACGTGGTGGAGCAACTGGGCGTACGCCTGGTGATGGTGCTGGGCCACGAGCGCTGCGGCGCGGTCGGCTCGACCGTCGAGGCGCTGCGCGCCGGGCGGCGACCCGGCGGGGACCTGGCGTACGTGGTGGACCGGATCGCCCCGGCGGTGACCGACGTCGGGGTGGACGACCCGGACGCGCACCCGCTGGCCATCCGCCGCCACGTCCGGCGCACCGTGGCCGCGTTGCGCCGCGACGACCGGCTCGCCGGTCCTGTGGAGGCCGGTGAGCTGGCGGTGGAGGGCGCCCTCTACGACCTGGCCACGGGCGAGGTGGCGCTGCTGCCGCAGGAGCAGACGCGAAACCGCCCGCCGGGTGATCCCGGCGGGCGGTAGCGGTGGTGCGGGTGAGGGTGCTCAGCCCTCGAAGACACCGGCCTCGACCAGGCGCTTCTCGGTGGCGTCCCAGCCGTGGTCCGGGTAGGACGCGGCCAGGCCGTTGATCTCGGCGCGGATCTTGGCGGCGTGGCCGGCGGCGGCCAGCACGCGGATCTCCTCGACGAAGGCGTCGGAGTCGGTGCGCAGGTGCGCGGTCTTGCCGTTGGTCAGGTTGCGCACGTAGGCGTGCTTGCCGCCGTTGAGCGGGATCAGGTACTTGAACTCGCCCAGCACGCTGAGGGCGCCACCCTGGCCAGCCTGGCCGGCCCGGACTGACGCGCGCGCGGTCTTAGAGGTGTTGCTCGCCACGGAGGTACTCCTTGCAGACGTACGGTGGGGACGGAAGCCGTCCGGGGGCTGTGCGGATGACGCCCGGATGAGCGCCGGCCCGCGAAGATGTACGGCGGCACAGAACCGCCCAGAGAACTGTACACGACCACGACACCTGGCTGGTGATCGCGGCGTCAGAGGGCACAACCAGGTCCGCCGCCCGGGTATTTCCCGCCCCCGGGGTCCGGCGAATTTTCCGATTCGCTGGCGCACCACCAGTCACAACAGTCATCATGTGTGCCAGGGACCGCTCGGCAGGACGAGGTCGTAGGGGAAGACGCACCTCGGCTCACCGGGAGGTCACCGTGCCAACGCGTGGCGTCGTATACGTCCACTCGACCCCGCTCGCCGTGTGCTCGCACGTCGAGTGGGCGATCGCGCGCGTCCTCGCCGCGCCGGTCAACCTGCACTGGACGGCGCAGCCCGTCGATCCGGGCGCCCGTCGCGCCGAGTGCGGCTGGACCGGCAGCCCGGGGACCGGCGCGGAGCTGGCCGCTGCCCTCCGGCAGTGGCCCATGATCCGTTTCGAGGTCACCGAGGAACCCAGTCCCGGCGTCGACGGCGAGCGCTTCATGTACGTGCCGGGTCGGGGCCTGTTCCGGGCCGCTGTCGGCGCGGCCGGCGACATCCAGCTCGGCGAGGACCGGCTGCGCAGCCTGATGGCCGCCGCGCGCGGCCCGGAGGCGCTGGCCCACGCCCTGGACAAGGCGCTCGGCACCGCCTGGGACGCCGAGCTGGAGCCCTACCGGTACGCCGGTGACGGTGCGCCGGTCACGCTGCTCACCCGGGTCGGGTGACGAAGGTCGAGTTGCCCCGATACGGTGGGCCGCGTGTCGATTTCCTCGCGGCGCTCCGCCGTCGCGCTCGCCGCACTGACCGCGCTGCTCGTCTCCGGGTGCTCGGACGGGCCGGACCGGCCCCGGCCCGCGCCGTCGAGCCCGGCGCCGTCGTCGGCCGCGCCGGCGCCGAGTGACCCGCCGACCGCCGACCCGGCCGCCCGGGCCGCCGCGCTCGTCCGCACGCTGAGCGACGAGGACCTGGTCGGGCAGGTGCTGATGCCGTACGCGTACGGCAGCTCGGCCACCGAGGTCTCAGCCGGTTCGGCGGCCGGAAACCGGGCGCTGGCCGGTGTCGACACCCCCGCCGAGATGGTGGCCAAGTACCGGCTCGGCGGGGTGATCCTGGTCGGCTTCAGCGCCGACGACCCGACCTCGGGCAACCAGGCCACCACGAACGTGGACAACCCCAAGCAGGTCCGGGCGCTCACCGACGGGCTCCGCGCCGCCGCCGGCAAGCTTCCCGCCGGCTCCGCGCCCTTCCTGATCGGCACCGACCAGGAGTACGGCGTGGTCACCCGTATCACCGACGGGGTGACGCTGCTGCCCAGCCCGCTCGCCGCCGGCGCCGCCGGGAACCCGGCGCTGACCGAGGCCGCGTGGCGGGCCGCCGGGGCCGAGCTGGCCGCGATGGGCATCAACCTCGACTTCGCCCCGGTCGCCGACGTGCTGGCGACCCGCAGCACGGTGATCGGCTCCCGCTCCTTCGGCGCCGACCCGGCGACCGCCTCGCCGCAGGTGGCGGGCGCGGTACGCGGCCTGCAGGCCGAGGGCGTCGGCGCGGTCGTCAAGCACTTCCCCGGGCACGGCCTGAGTGCCGACGACTCACACACCGAACTACCAGTTATCAAGCAGTCCCGCGCCGAGCTGGACCGCCTCGCGTTCCCGCCCTTCCGGGCCGGGATCGGCGCAGGCACGATGGCGGTCATGTCGGCCCACCTGGACGTCAGGGCCGTCGACCCGGGCACCGCCGCCACGTTCTCCCGCAAGCTGCTCACCGACGTGCTGCGCGACCAGCTCGGCTTCCAGGGCGTGGTGATCACCGACGGGATGAACATGGCCCCGGCGAAGAAGTGGTCCCCGGGCGAGGCGGCCGTACGCGCGCTCAACGCCGGTAACGACCTCATCCTGATGACCCCGAACGTCAAGCAGGCGTACGACGGGCTGCGCGCCGCGCTCAAGGACGGCTCGCTGCCCCGGGCCCGCCTGGTCGAGGCGGTCACCCGGGTGCTGACCATGAAGTTCCGGCTGGCCGGGCGGGACACGCCCGCGCTGTCCACGCTGGGCGGCGCCGCCCACCACAAGGCCGCCGACGCCCTGGCCACCGCCGCGGTGACGGTGCTGCGCGGAAAGTGCGGCGGCGCGGTGAACGGACCGGTGAGCGTCACGTCCTCCGGCGGCCGGGAGCGCACCCGCAAGCTGCTGACCGACGCGCTCACCGCGGCCGGGGTCAAGGTGGTGCCCTCCGGCGGCACCGTGGTGCACCTGGTCGGGTACGGCGACGGCGCGAAGGACCTGCGCGCGGACGCCGCCGTGACGGTGGCGATGGACACGCCGTACGTGCTGTCCGGGGCGAAGTCGCCGACGCTGATGGCCACCTACTCGTCCACCCGCGCCTCGATGACCGGGCTCGCCGCGGTGCTCGCCGGCAAGGCCCGCCCGGCCGGCCGCTCCCCGGTGCCCGTCTCCGGCCTGCCCGCCACCACCTGCCGTACCTGACCGCCGCCGTAACTCGGGTGCGGCCCGGGGCGGCCGGCTGGCAGGGTGGCGCGAATGGGAGAGGCAGCACACGGTTTCCGCTACGTCGAGCGCGCCGACGGCACGGTGGTCATCACGCATCACGGCCGGGTCGCCGGCACGCTTCGCGGTGGCCGGGCCGCGCAGTTCCTGGCCGAGGTCGGCGACGATCCGCAGCTGACCATGGCCCGGTGGACCGGCAACTACCGGCACGGCAACGAGCGCACCGCCCGGCAGCACCCCCGCAACCGCCGCTGAGGTGTAAGGAAGGGCCCCCTCTTAACGCCTGCGGTAGAGGAAGGGCCCCTTCTTAACAGGCGACTGTTAAGAAGGGGCCCTTCCTTACATCCGATCAGGGGCGGGTGAAGACCAGCGCCACGTTGTGCCCGCCGAAGCCGAACGCGTTGTTCAGCGCCGCCGGGATCTCCATGTGACGCGGCTTGTGCGCGGCCACGTCCAGGGTCAGGCCCTGGTCCGGGTCGTCCAGGTTGATCGTCGGCGGGATCACGCCGTCCCGGATGGCCAGGATGGTGGCGATCGACTCCAGCGCGCCGGCCGCGCCGAGCAGATGCCCGGTCATCGACTTGGTGGCGGTGAGCACCGGGTGGTCGCCGATCGCCTGGCGCAGCGCGCCGATCTCCAGCATGTCGCCGACCGGGGTGGAGGTGGCGTGCGCGTTGACGTGCACGATGTCGGTACGGGCCACGTCCGCGTCGGCGACCGCCCGGGCGATGGCCCGGATGGCGCCCTCACCCTCGGCGTGCGGCTGCACGATGTCGTACGCGTCCGAGGTGATCCCCGCGCCGGCCAGGCGCGCGTACACCCGGGCACCCCGGGCGGCGGCGTGCTCGGCCCGCTCCAGGATCACCACGCCCGCGCCCTCACCGAGCACGAAGCCGTCGCGGCCCGAGTCCCACGGCCGGGACGCCCGCTCCGGCTCGTCGTTGCGGGTCGACATGGCCCGCATCGAGCTGAAGCCGGCGATCGGCAGCGGGTGGATGACCGCCTCGGTGCCGCCGGCCACCACCACGTCGGCCCGGCCGGCGCGGATGATGTCCAGCCCCAGCGCGATCGCCTCCGCGCCGGTGGCGCAGGCGCTGGCCACCGTGTGCACGCCGGCCTTGGCGCCCAGTTCCAGACCGACCCAGGCGGCCGGACCGTTGGGCATCAGCATCGGGATGGTGTGCGGGGAGACCCGCCGCGGTCCGGACGCCTCCAGGATGTCGTCCTGGGCGAGCAGGGTGGTGGCGCCACCGATGCCGGAGCCCACGCTCACCGCCAGCCGCTCCGGGTCCGGCGCGGCGTCGGTCAGGCCGGCGTCGGCCCACGCCTGCCGGGCGGCGATGATGGCGATCGCCTCCGAGCGGTCCAGCCGGCGCAGCTTCACCCGGTCGAGCACCTCGGACGGGCCGACCGCCAGCTCGGCGGCGATCCGGACGGGCAGTTGCGCCGCCCACTCCTGGGTGAGCGCACTCACCCCGGAGCGGCCGGCCAGCATGGCGTCCCAGGTCGACGCGACGTCCCCGCCGAGCGGGGTCGTCGCGCCGAGCCCGGTGACGACGACGTCGGGGCGACTCATGGTCAGGACTGCGCCTCGATGTAGCTGACCGCGTCCCCGACGGTCTTGAGGTTCTGCACCTCGTTGTCCGGGATCTTGACGCCGAACTTCTCCTCGGCCGCCACCACGACCTCGACCATGGAGAGCGAGTCGACGTCGAGGTCGTCGGTGAAGGACTTCCCCTCGGCCACGTCGTCCGGGTTCACCCCGGCAACCTCTTCGAGGATCTCGGCGAGGCCGGCGGTGATCTCGTCACGGGTCATTACGGTTGGTTCCTCTCATCGGGGGTTACCGGTGGCCGGCGTCGCCGGCCACACGCCTCGGCGCGTTCGCGCCCGAGGGGGTCTCAGGGGCAGCGCACGACCTGACCGGCGTAGGTCAGACCGCCACCGAAGCCGAACAGCAGCACCGGGGCGCCCGAGGGCACCTCGCGCCGCTCGACCAGCTTCGACAGGGCGAGCGGGATGCTCGCCGCCGACGTGTTGCCGGACTCGACGATGTCCTTGGCGACGATCGCGTTCGGGATGTTCAGCCGCTTGGTGATGCCGTCGATGATCCGGGCGTTGGCCTGGTGCGGTACGAACGCGGCCAGCTCCGACGGGTCCACCCCGGCGCGCTCGCACGCCTGCAGCGCGAGCGGGGCCAGCGCGGTGGTGGCCCAGCGGAACACCGACTGCCCCTCCTGGGCGATGTACGGCTGCCAGCCCTCGATCCGTACCGCGTCGCTCTTCTCCGGCGCGGAACCCCAGACCACCGGCCCGATACCGGACGGCTCGTCGTCGGCGGTCGCGGTGACCACCGCCGCCCCGGCGCCGTCGGCGAAGATGATGCAGGTCGAGCGGTCGGTCCAGTCGGTGAGGTCGGAGAGCTTCTCCGCGCCGACCACGATCGCGTTACGCGCCGCGCCGGCCCGGATCGCGTGGTCCACCGTGCCCAGCGCGTACGCGAAGCCGGAGCAGGCGGTGTTGAGGTCGTACGCCGCCGGTGCGCTGATGCCCAGCTTGGCCGCGACCCGGCAGGCCACGTTGGGGCTGCGGTCCGCCGACGAGCAGGTCGCCACCACGACCAGGTCGATGTCGGCGGCGGTCAGGCCGGCGTTGGCGAGCGCCTTGCCGGCGGCGGAGGCGGCCATGTCGGCCACCGTCTCGTCGCCCGCGATCCGCCGGGTGGCGATGCCGACCCGGTCCCGGATCCACTCGTCGCTGGTGTCGACCATCTGTGCGATCTCGTCGTTCGTGACGACGCGGGAGGGCTGGTAGTGCCCCATCGCGACGATCCGGCTGCCGGCCATTTACTGCGTTCCTCCGATGCGGACGAGGGGCTGGCCCGGGGCGACCGGGTCGTCGTGGTGCGCGAGCCACTCGGTGAGCAGCCCGTTGTCGTGCGCGGTCACCTCGGCCGGCCCGTGCGGTCCGGCGACGTGGCCGAGGACCTGGCCGGCGCTCACCTCGGCGCCCTCGGCCGGCCCGGCCGACCGGTCGAGGCGGCCCGCGGCGGGGGAGACCACCACCCGGAACCACGGCGCGGGCGGGCGGGCGGCGGGGCCGGCGTGCCGGGCGATCAGCCGCCGTGCGGCGGGCAGGTCGGCCGGGGTGTTCAGGGTGACGATCTCGGGCGCGCCCTCGCCCTTGAGTTCCCGCTTGACCAGCCCGGCCAGCGTGCCGGCCGGCGGCAGTTCGATCACGCCGGTGACGCCGAGGTCGGCCAGCGTACGCATGCACAGGTCCCAGCGGACCGGGGCGGTGACCTGCCGGACCAGCCGCCGCATCGTTTCCGGGCCGTGCCCGACCGCCGCGCCGTCGAGGTTGGACAGCAGGATCCGGGCCGGGGCGGTGGCCGGGACACCGGCGGCCACCGCGGCGAGGGCGGTCTCGGCCGGTGCCATGTACGGCGTGTGGAACGCGCCCGCCACCTGGAGCCGGATGACGCGGGTCCGGGCGGGCGGCTCGGCGGCGAGCTTGTCCAGGCCGTCGAGCGGACCGGCGGCCACGATCTGACCGGCGCCGTTGCGGTTGGCCGGGTGCAGCCCGTGTGCCGTGAGCGCGGCGAGCACCTCCTCCGGGTCGCCGCCGAGCACGGCGGCCATCCCGGTCGGCTCCAGCGCGCAGGCGGCGGCCATCTCCCGGCCGCGTACGCCGGCGAGCGTCACGGCGGCCTCGGCCGGCAGCACCCCGGCCAGCGCGGCGGCGCCCAGCTCACCGACGCTGTGCCCGGCGACCAGCCCGACGTCGTGCATCGGCAGGTGCTCGGCGGCGAGCAGCGCGGCGGCGACCAGCAGCGGCTGGGTACGGGCGGTGTCCTTGATCTCGTCCGCGTCCGCCTGGGTGCCCAGGTGGATCAGATCCACCCCGGCCAGCGCCGACCACCAGCGCAGACGCGCCTCGGCGCCGGGAAGGTCGAGCCACGGCGCGAGGAAACCGGGCTTCTGCGAGCCCTGTCCAGGGGAGAGTACGGCGAGCACGTGTACGACTTTGACGGATCGCGGCGTGCCGCGCTGTAACGTACGGCACGAAACCGCACTAGAACCTTTGGAGGAAACCTACAAAGATCGTCGGATGTCATCGCCGATCGGAGGCCGTCGGCGCCACCGGGTCGAGCCGGCCCACCGTCACCGCGACCTGCAACGCGAACGCGTCGCGCGGGGCCAGCGGCGAGAAGCCGGTCACCTCGGCGATCCGCTTCAGCCGGTAGCGCACGGTGTTCGGGTGCACGAATAGAGCCCGCGCCGCGCTCTCCAGCGTGCCGCCGGCGGCGAAGAACGCGTCCAGCGTCTCCAGCAGCTCACCGCCGGAGCGGGCCAGTGCCGCGTACACGTCGTGGCGCAACCGGCGGCGGGCCTCGGTGTCCCCGGCCAGCGCGCGCTCCGGGAGCAGCTCGTCGGCGGCGACCGGGCAGGGCGCGGTCGGCCAGGCCGGCGCGGCCCGGAACCCGGCCAGCGCGGCCCGCGCCGACTCGGTGGCCTCGTCCAGGCTGGGCACCGCCGGGCCGACCACCACCGGCCCGTCCCCGAAGGCGGTACGCAGCTTCTCCGTGGCCGCCACCGGATCGGCCGCCCCGCCCAGCACGATCACCAGGCGGTCGCCGTGCACGCCGCCGATCACCTCGACGCCGATCCGCCGGGCCTGCCGGTAGACGGTGTGCAGCACGGCGGCCACCTCGCCGCCGGGGGAGCGGCCCACCGCCACCGCCACCGGCGGCGCGTCCGTCCAGCCCAGCGCGGCGGCCCGGCTGGCCAGCACGTCGGGGGAGTCACCGCGCAGCAGCGCGTCGACCAGCAGCGCCTGCAACCGGGCGTCCCAGGAGCCGCGGCTCTCGGCGGCCCGGGCGTACACCCGCGCGGCGGCGAACGCGATCTCCCGGGAGAAGCGCAGCACCGCCTCCCGCAGTGACTGCTCCTCGCCCGGCACGGCCAGGTCCGACACCTGCTCCTCGACCACGTCGATGGTCACCTTGATCAGCGCCACGGTCTGCTGGAGGCTGATCGTGCGGGCCAGCGCCTGCGGCGCGGCGGCGAAGACCTCGTCCGACACCTCCTGGGTGCGGTCGGTCGCGCCGCCGCCCTGGCGCAGCCACTGCACCAGCGAGCGCACACCGGCCTGGGCGACGAGCATGACCCACGAGCGCTGGTCGGCCGGCAACTCCCGGAACCACGGCAGCGTCTCGTCCATCCGGGCCACGCTGGCGGTGGCCAGCCCGCCCGCCGCCCGTTCGATGCGGCGCAGCGTCGCCGACGTCTCCGTTCCGCCCGGTTCGCTCACCGCCCCAGCCTGACACGGCGTGACCAGCTGTTGCACGTCGAGGTGACGGGCCCGGGGCGGCGTGACGAGCCGCACCGGTACGCGCTGACGATCTTGTTCGGCCGGGCCAGTACGGTGTCAGGGCACGGCGGGCCAGACTCCGGCCGGGCAGGCGAGGGCGACGCGTGAGGGAGGCCGGGATGGCGCAGGGGGAGGCCGAGCACGGTTGCGCCCAGGGGGAGGCCTGCCGGCGGGGCCACGACCAGCCGGCGACTGCCATGCACCAGCGCCGGCCGTGCCTGCACCACCAGGGCGAGCAGCCGGCCGGCCGGTCGCCGGAACGCGGCGACGACGAGCCGGGCGTGCCCCGGCAGCGGGCGGCGGAGCCGGTGCACCTGGCCGACGACGGACCTGCCGACCCGAGTTGCCGCAGCGAGTTGGCGGGCTGGGCGGGCGCCCACCGGCACGGCGCGGTACGCCCGCGTAACCGCACGATCCGCCGCGAGCGTCCGCCGCGCCGCTGGTGCTGACGCGGCACCGACTGGGCTGATCCGGCTCCGGCCGGGTCGGGCGAGGCCCGGTCCGGCCTCAGCGGGTGCGGCGGCGGACCAGCAGCGCGATGCCGGCCAGCCCGGCGGTGATCACCAGCACGACGCCCACGTTGAGCAGCAGCAGCCGCTGGAGTTCGCCGAGCGCGGTGTCGAGGTCCTGCACCGGGTCGAGCGCCTCCTCCGGCAGTACCCGCTCCCCGCCGCCGCCGACGCCGCCGGCGAGCGTGTCGAACTGCGCCGGCATCGGCACACCGACCGAGCGCAGCGTCTCGGGCATGTTGAGCCGCCCGAAGAACCAGCCGGCCCGGGTGCTGCTCGAATCCGGCTGCTTGCCCGGCCGGTAGATCCGCGGACCGCCCTTTGCCAGCGGGAACAGGTCGTAGGTGCGCTGCGGGCCGGCGGCGGCGAGCACCAGCACCGTGTATTTCGGACCGAGGTCCTTGGCGGCCGGGCCGCGCAGCTGACCGGTCGTGCCCAGCCACTTGACCTGGTCGATCACCAGGTTGACCTCGTTGGGGCTGACGTCGGTGCGCAGTTTCAGCGGCGCGTCGAGCCGTTCGCCGGTGATGTCCACGCCGGTCGGGGCGGCCGGCTTGGGCTTGGGCGCGGCCTGGGCCGCCGCCGTGCCGGCCAGGGCCAGCGAGCACGCCAGAGCCGCCACGCTCCCGGTCACGGCGACCAGCAGCCGTTTCACCCTTCGGATCATCGCCGCCTCCTCGCCCCGTTCGATGGCTGGCTTCCGCTGCGGGTCACACTGGACCGGTGTCCACCACAAGACTCCGCATAACGGCGCTCGGTCGCAGCAGGTGGAAGAGTATTTGGAACTATCTGCGAGCTGAGACCGACCAACGAACGGTCGATGATCATCGGCCGGATCCTACCCGGACGGAGGGAACCATGGGGGGCAGGGTCGCCCGTGTGGCGCGTACCTGGGCGGTGGTGTTGGGGGTGGTGGCGGCGTCGGCGCTGCTGCCGGCCGCGCCGGCCGCGGCGCACAACTCACTCACCGGCAGCGACCCGCGCGACGGGGCCCGGCTGGCCGCCGCACCCGAGCGGATCGAGCTGCGGTTCCTGGCCACGCCGAAGGAGGCCACCACCGAGGTCACCGTGACCGGCCCGGACAACGTGGCCGCTACCGGCGGGGCACCGGCCTTCTCCGGCAAGCGGGTGAGCGTGCCGTTCCGGCCGGGTCCGGCCGGGCTCTACGTCGTGACCTACCGTCTCGCCTCGGACGACGGGCATCCGATCAAGGGAGAGGTCCGCTTCACCCTGACCACCGGCACCCCGCCCTCGGCGAGCGCGCCGCCGACCAGCGCCGCCCCCACCGTCAGTGCGGTCCCGACCAGCGCCGCGCCGTCCCCGGCGAGCCCCACCCCGGCAGCCGCCGGGGCGGACGACGGCGGGAGTACGGGCTGGCTCTGGGCGGCCGGGGCCGTGGTGGTGCTCCTCGCGCTCGGGGGAGGGCTGCTGGTGCGCCGCCGCGCGACCCGCCGCTGAACGGCGGCGAACACTCTCGGTGAGCCAGCGCGGAGCAACGACCGCTGCGAACGGATATGCCTCTGAGTCATAAAGATGACTCAGAGGCATATCGCTCACGAGGGATACCGCTGCCCGGCCGCGACGCGCCCGGACGCGGGCCGGTGGCTCAGACCAGGCGTACGCGGGCGGCGCGCAGCCGGGTCAGCGTACGGTCGCGGCCGAGCACCTCCAGCGACTCGAACAGCGGCAGGCCGACGGTGCGCCCGGTGACCGCGACGCGTACCGGCGCCTGCGCCTTGCCGAGCTTCAGCCCGCGCTCCGCGCCGACCGCCTCCAGCGTGGCCTTCAGCGACTCGGCGTCCCAGGACTCCAGCGCCTCGAACGCGACGATCGCGGCGTCCAGCAGCTCGGCGGCGCCCTCCTTCATCGCCTTGGCCCAGGCCGCCTCGTCGATCAGCGGGTCGGCCAGGAACAGGAAGTCGACGTTCGGCACGATCTCGCTGAGCACCGCGATCCGGGTCTGGGCCAGCGGGGCAACCGCCGCGAACGCGGCCGGGTCGAACTCGTCGGGCTGCCACGGCGGCGGGGCGATGGTGTCGGTGCCGGTGAGCCACGGCCGGCACGCCTCGACGAAGTCGGCCACCGGTAGTGCCCGGATGTAGTCGCCGTTGAACGCGCGCAGCTTCTTCTCGTCGAAGAACGCCGGGGACGGGTTGACCTCGTCCAGCCGGAACTCCTCCTCGATCACCGACCAGGGCACGATCTCCCGGTCGCCCGAGGGCGCCCAGCCCAGCAGCATCAGGTAGTTGCGCATCGCGTCGGCGAGGTAGCCCTCGTCCCGGTACGCCTCCAGCGCGACCTTGTCCCGCCGCTTGGACAGCTTCTGCCGCTTCTCGTTGACGACCACCGGCACGTGTGCCCAGATCGGCGGCTTCACACCGAGCGCGTCCCACAGCAGCTGCTGCTTCGGGGTGTTCGGCAGGTGCTCCTCGGCCCGGATCACGTGGGTGATCCCCATCGACATGTCGTCGACCACGTTCGCCAGCAGGAACACCGGGGAGCCGTCGCCGCGGGCGATGACGAAGTCCTCGATCAGTTTGTTCTCGAACGTCGGCTCGCCGCGGACCAGGTCGACCACCACCGTCTCGCCCTCGTCCGGCGTACGGAAGCGCAGTGCCCGCCCCTCGCCCGGTCCCAGGTCGCGGTCGCGGCAGAAGCCGTCGTAGCCGCGCTGCTGAGGCCCGGTACGCGCCTGCACGTCCTCGCGGGTGCAGTCGCAGTAGTAGGCCCGGCCGCCCTCGTACAGCCGCTGCGCGGCGGCTCGGTGCTCACCCGCGTACGAGGACTGGAAGTACGGCCCTTCGTAGCTGCCCCGCGCGATGCCGATCCAGTCGAGCGCGGACAGGATGCCCTCGGTCCACTCGGGCCGGTTGCGTGCCGCGTCGGTGTCCTCGATGCGCAGCACGAACACCCCGCCCTGCTGCTTGGCGAAGATCCAGTTCTGCAGCGCCGAACGGGCGCCGCCGACGTGGAACATACCGGTCGGGGAAGGGGCGAAGCGTACACGTACCGTCACGCCCCCCAGCCTACGGCGGGCCGCTACGGGTTTCCGGCAGGGGGCCGGGTCAGGGCACCGACTTGATCTTCACGACCAGGGCGCTGCCGAGCAGGGTGACCGCCGCGGTGACCGCGTACAGCGTCGGGTAGCCGCCGAGGTGCACCACGATCGGCGCGGACAGCGCCGGCCCGAGCACCTGCGGCGCCGAGTTGGCGATGTTGATCACGCCGAGGTCCTTGGCCCGGTCGGTGGCGGTGGGCAGCACCTGGGTGATCAACGCGGCGTCCACCGACAGGTAGACGCCATAGCCCGCGCCGAGCAGCAGCGCCGCCACGACCGTCATCGACCAGGTCGGCGCCACCGCCAGCAGCACCGCCGCCACCGCCATGATCAGCCCGGAGGTGATCACGAAGACCTTGCGCCGGCCGGAGCGGTCGGACATGCGCCCGGCGACCACGGCGGTCAGCATCATCCCGACCGTGTAGAGCAGGATCAGCACCAGCAGTGAGCCCTCGGGGTCGGCCACCCGCACCCCGTCGGTGAGGAAGTAGAGCAGGTAGAGCGTGCCCAGCGCGTTGCCGGTCTGCACCAGGAACCGGGTGAACCAGGCCCAGGCGAAGTCGGGGTGGCGGCGCGGGCTGATCCACATCGAGGCGAACAGCGACCGCAGCCGCAGCGGCGAGCGGTGCTCCCGGGGCAGGTGGTCGTCCTGGGTCAGCAGCGCGAACGGCAGCGAGAGCAGCAGCACGGCGAGCGCGATCGCCGCGTACCCGGCCGCGTTGCCGGTGACCACCGCGGTCACCAGCACCGCGCCGAGCACCAGGCCCAGCGCCTGCGGGATGCCGACCCAGCCGGACACGCCGCCGCGCTGCGCCACCGGCACCCGGTCCGGGATCGCCGCGGTCAGGCTCGCCAGCATCGCGTTGAAGCAGACCTGCGCGGCGACCCAGGCCACCGCCACCCCGGCGATGGTGTTCTGCCGGGCCAGCAGCACCAGGGCGAGCGCGCCGATGACAGCGCCGAGCGCGGTCCAGACGTGCCGGCGGCCGAAGTGCCGGTTGGCCAGCCGCAGCGAGGTGCGGTCGGACAGCGCCCCGGCCAGCGGGTTCGCCAGCACCGCGGCGAGCGCGCCGATGCCGGTGACCACCGCCAGCATGGTCTCCTTGTCGGCCGGGGCGATCCGTTCCACCTGCTGCGGCAGCAGCACCTGGATCGGGGTGAAGAACGCCATCCAGACGCCCAGGTTGGCCGCGAAGATCAGCGCGATCCAGCCGCGCCGCACCGGCACTGTCGGCTCCGCGAGCGCCGCCGGCAGCGAGGCCGGCGTCGGGTTCACTGTGGTCATCGCCGGACCAGGTCCCGCAACCAGGTGTACGACGACTTCGGCGTCCGCCGCTGCGTGTCGAAGTCGACGTGCACCAGGCCGAACCGCTTGGTGAAGCCCTCTGCCCACTCCCAGTTGTCCAGCAGCGACCAGACGAAGTACCCGGTCACCGGCACGCCCTCGGCCATCGCCTCGCGTACCGCGCGGATGTGCCCGTCCAGGTACGCGATCCGCTCCGGGTCGTGCACCAGGCCGTCGGCGTCCGGCGCGTCGTCGTACGCGCAGCCGCTCTCGGTGACCTGGACCGGCGGCAGCGCGTCGCCGTACCGCTCGTGCAGCTGGAGGAGCAGGTCCCGCAGGCCGTCCGGGGCCACGGGCCAGTCGAACGCGGTGCGCGGGTAGCCCTCCAGCGGCACGATGTCGAACGGCAGCGGCGAGTCCGCCTCGGGCGCCCGGATGCCCGTCGGGTTGTAGTAGTTGACCCCGAGCACGTCGATCGGGGCGGCGATGACGTCCAGGTCGCCGTCGCGGATCACCGTCGGGTCCATGCCCGGCGCGTCCGGGTAGCCGCGCCCGAGCAGCGGATCGGTGAACAGGAGGTTGTGCAGCGCGTCGTACGCCGCCGCGGCGGCCCGGTCCGCGTCGGTGTCGCCGGCGACCCGCACCGGGGAGTAGTTGTTGGCGATCGCCACCGGTGACGTGGTGCGGGCGCGCAGCGCGGCGACCGCGAGACCGTGCCCGAGGAGCTGGTGGTGGGCCACCGGGAAGGCGTCGAACAGCAGCATCCGGCCGGGAGCGTGCACGCCCATGCCGTAGCCCATGCTCATGTGGATGAACGGCTCGTTGAGCGTGATCCAGAGCTTCACCCGGTCACCGAGGCGGGCCGCGGCCAGGTCGGCGTACTCGGCGAAGCGGGAGGCGGTGTCCCGGTTCAGCCAGCCACCGGCGTCCTCCAGCGGCTGCGGCAGGTCCCAGTGGAACAGCGTGGCGACCGGGTCCACCCCGGCGGCGAGCAGGCCGTCCACCAGCCGGTCGTAGAAGTCCAGCCCGGCGGCGTTTGCCGCGCCCGAGCCGGCCGGCTGGATCCGGGGCCAGGCGAGCGAGAACCGGTACGCGGACACCCCCAGCCCGGCCAGCAGCGCGGTGTCCTCGGCGTACCTGTGGAAGTGGTCGCACGCCCGGTCGCCGGTGCTGGCGTCGGCGACCCGGCCCGGCTCGTGGGCGAAGGTGTCCCAGATGGACGGACCGCGACCGTCGGCAGTGGTCGCACCCTCGATCTGGTACGCGGACGTGGAGACCCCCCAGCGGAAGCCGGCAGGGAACTCGGGCATCGCGGTCGTCAAGTCACCCTCCAGGACGTGAGGCGTGCTCGCGACTCTAGGGCTCCGCGGACCGCTGCGCCATAGGCCGAGATGACTGGGTGGCGCAAGGGAGTTCGGCGTGTCTTTTCCGAACCCGTCCGCTTAAGTCCGATTTACACATAGAGTGCCGAATATCGCGGATGTGATTTAAGTGGGGGAAAGTACTCATGATCCTCGTGGAACGCAGCGCACACGTGGCGGCGCCGGTGGAAGTGGTCTGGGACGTCGTGCAGCGCGCCGAGCAGTTGCCGGCCTGGCTGGCCGGGGTCCGCGCGGCCGAGGTCCTGTCCGGGGAGGGATTCGGGCGGCGGCAGCTGGTCCAGGCCGGACGCGGTGCCGCGCACGAGGCCGAGGTGATCGCCTTCCAGGAGCCGACGCTGATCGGCTGGCGTGAACGCGCGAAGGGCGCCGGCGCCCGGGCCGAGGCACGCACCGAGATCTACGTCCAGCTGACCCCGGACGAGGAGGACGGCGGCAGCGTCGTACGCCTGATCGTGGTGCGGTGGCCGGCCGGACCCGTCAAGGCGGCCCTGCTCCGGCTCGGCCTGCGCCGGGTCGGCGCCGACCTGGAGGACTCGCTGGCCCGGCTGACCGACCTGGCCGCCGTCGGCTGACCGAGCCCGTCCCGGCGTCGCCCGCGTTGTGACGGCCCGGCGTTCCCGCCAGGGACGCCGGGCCGTCGTCGCATCGGGGGACGAGAAGGGCCCGGCGCACCTGGCGCCGGGCCCTTCTCGTATGACGGGTACTAGCTGTCGCCGCCGGTCTCGCCGACCGGTGCGGCGTTGACGTCGTCCAGCGCGTACTTGCGAGCGGCGTCGGCCGGCACGTGCGCCGGCACCACGCCGCGCAGCGCGAGCTGGCGCAGCGTTGCCACCGCCACCGACTCGGCGTCCACGTGGAAGTGGCGGCGCAGCGCGTGCCGGGTGTCCGACATGCCGAAGCCGTCGGTGCCGAGCGAGGTGTAGTCCCCGGGTACCCAGCGGGCGATCAGGTCCGGTACCGCGCGCATCCAGTCGCTGACCGCGACCTTCGGCCCGTCGGCGTCGGCCAGCTTCCGCGCGATGTACGGCACGCGCGGCTCCTCGCCCGGGTTGAGCAGGTTGTGCTCCTCGCACTGGACCGCGTCGCGGCGCAGCTCGGTCCAGGACGTCACCGACCACACGTCGGCGGACACGCCCCAGTCCTCGGCGAGCAGCTGCTGGGCCTTGAGCGCCCACTGCATGCCGGTGCCGGAGGCGAGGATGTTCGCCTTCGGCGCGTCGTCGCCGACCTGCGGCGCGGGGGAGTAGCGGTGGATGCCCTTGACGATGCCCTCGACGTCCACGCCCTCCGGCTCGGCCGGCTGGAAGATCGGCTCGTTGTAGATGGTGAGGTAGTAGAAGATGTTCTCCTGCGCCTCGCCGTACATCCGGTGCAGGCCGTTCTCCACGATGTGCGCCAGCTCGAAGGCGAACGCCGCGTCGTAGGAGACCACCGCCGGGTTGGTGGCGGCGAGCAGCAGCGAGTGGCCGTCCTCGTGCTGGAGGCCCTCACCGTTGAGCGTGGTCCGGCCGGCGGTCGCGCCGAGCACGAAGCCCCGCGCCATCTGGTCCGCCGCCGCCCAGAACCCGTCGCCGGTGCGCTGGAAGCCGAACATCGAATAGAAGATGTACAGCGGGATCATCGGCTCGCCGTGCGTGGCGTACGCCGTGCCGGCGGCGGTGAACGAGGCCACCGACCCGGCCTCGTTGATCCCCTCGTGCAGGATCTGGCCGGTGGTCGACTCCTTGTAGGACAGGAACAGGTCCCGGTCGACGGCGGTGTAGCGCTGGCCGTGCGGCGAGTAGATCTTCTGGGTCGGGAAGAGCGAGTCCATGCCGAAGGTACGGGCCTCGTCCGGGATGATCGGCACCCAGCGCTTGCCGAACTCCTTGTCCTTCATGATGTCCTTGAGCAGGCGGACGAAGGCCATCGTGGTGGCCACCTTCTGCTTGCCCGACCCGCGCTTGACGTCGGCGAACCGCTCGCTGCCCGGGATGGCCAGCGTCTTGCGCGCGGTGCTGCGCGTGGGCAGGTAGCCGCCGAGCTGCTGACGCCGGTCCTTCAGGTAGGTGATCTCGTCCGACTTCTCGCCCGGCGTGTAGTACGGCGGGAGGTACGGGTTCTCCTCCAGAGACTTGTCCGGGATGTCCAGGTAGAGGCGGTCGCGGAAGAGCTTCAGGTCCTCCAGCGTCAGCTTCTTCATCTGGTGCGTGGCGTTGCGGCCCTCGAAGTGCGAGCCGAGCGTCCAGCCCTTGATCGTCTTGGCGAGGATCACCGTCGGCTGGCCGGTGTGCTCCATCGCCGCCTTGTAGGCCGCGTAGAGCTTGCGGTAGTCGTGGCCACCCCGCTTGAGGTTCCAGATCTCGTCGTCGGAGAGGTGCTCGACCATCTTGCGGGTCCGCGGGTCGCGGCCGAAGAAGTGCTCCCGCACGTACGCCCCGGACTCCGCCTTGTAGGTCTGGTAGTCACCGTCGGGCGTGGTGTTCATCAGGTTGACCAGCGCGCCGTCGGTGTCCGCGGCGAGCAGCGGGTCCCACTCCCGGCCCCAGACGACCTTGATGACGTTCCAGCCGGCGCCCCGGAAGAACGCCTCCAACTCCTGCATGACCTTGCCGTTGCCGCGGACCGGTCCGTCCAGGCGCTGGAGGTTGCAGTTGATCACGAAGGTGAGGTTGTCCAGCTCCTCGCGGGCGGCCACGCCGATCGCGCCGAGCGACTCGACCTCGTCCATCTCGCCGTCGCCGAGGAACGCCCAGACGTGCTGCTGGGAGGTGTCCTTGATGCCGCGGTGCTGCAGGTAGCGGTTGAACCGCGCCTGGTAGATCGCGTTCAGCGGCCCGAGGCCCATGGAGACGGTGGGGAACTCCCAGAAGTCCGGCATCAGGCGCGGGTGCGGGTACGACGGCAGCCCGCCGCCGGGGTGCGACAGCTCCTGCCGGAACCCGTCGAGCTGGTTCTCGCTGAGCCGGCCCTCCAGGAACGCCCGCGCGTACATGCCGGGGGAGGCGTGACCCTGGTAGAAGATCTGGTCACCGCCGCCGGGGTGGTTCTTGCCCCGGAAGAAGTGGTTGAAGCCCACCTCGTAGAGGGACGCCGAGCTGGCGAACGTGGAGATGTGGCCGCCGACGCCGATCTCCGGGCGCTGCGCCCGGTGCACCAGCATCGCGGCGTTCCACCTGATGTACGCCCGCAGCCGCCGCTCGACGTGCTCGTCACCCGGGAACCACGGTTCGCGCTCCGGCGGGATCGTGTTGATGTAGTCGGTGGTGGTCAGTGACGGCACCCCGACCTGCCGCTCGCGGGCCCGCTCCAGCAGGCGCAGCATGACGTACCGGGCTCGCTTTGTCCCGCGCTCGTCGATGACACCGTCGAGTGACTCGACCCATTCGCTGGTCTCTTCAGGGTCGATGTCCGGAAGCTGGCTCGGCAGACCAGCGGTGATCACCGGGCGCTTGCGTTCCGTAGCCACAGGCGTTCCCTCGGTTTCGTGTGGGATAGGTCTCTAGCGCCATCCTGCCCCCTGGTGGCGCGTGCCGTCACCTCTCCCACCCCCAGACGCGACGCTGAACACAGGTACCCGTCGGTAACTTTGCGCGATCACGGGATGCGCTATCGGCGGGCGCGGCGCGGAGTCGGACGCTGCGGCAGAATGCGCCCTATGCGCAGTGAGGTGATCACCGTCCGGACCGGCTCCCGGCCGGCCGTCCGGGACATCACGAGCGAGGCCGAGCGGTTCGTGTCCGGGGCCGGCGACGGCCTGCTGCACGTCTTCGTCCCGCACGCCACCGCCGGGCTGGCGATCATCGAGACCGGCGCCGGGTCCGACGACGACCTGCTGCGGGCGCTCGACGACCTGCTCCCCACCGACGACAGGTGGCGGCACCGGCACGGCTCGCCCGGGCACGGCCGCGACCACGTGCTGCCGGCGTTCGTGCCGCCGTACGCGACGCTGCCGGTGCTCGGCGGGCGCCTCCAGCTCGGCACCTGGCAGTCGATCTGCCTGGTCGACACCAACGGCGACAACCCCGACCGTCAGGTGCGCTTCTCGTTCCTGGCCGGCTGACGGCCGGGCCGGGCGCGACGCGCCCGGCCCGGCCGCGCCGTCACGGGCGGACCGTCTCCGTCTCCACCGTCTGCCGGCCCTGGTCGACGCCGGGGGCGGCGGTGCGTGCCGCGGCCGGCGGGCGGTCGTACGTCAGGTTCAACCCGGGCACCCGGTCCTCGATCACGAACCGGGCCCGGGTGTACGCGGGCGCGTCCGGCCGGCTCACGTACGGCAACACGTCGAAGTCCGCTGTCAGCTCGGTCGGGGTGATCGTGGTCCGGACGTATCCCCGCAGGTTGTTCTGGAAGCGCAGGTGCGGGTTGAACGCCAGCCACGGGTGCGAGCCGGTGGGCGAGTCCGCGCCGTCACCGGTCGAGGTGATCGACGAGCAGACCAGCTCGCTGCCGACCGTCCGCGAGGTCGGGTCGGCGTAGTCCAGCTTCAGGTCGCTGGCCCAGTGCGCGTGCACGTCGCCGGTGAGCACCACCGGGTTGCGCACCCCGGCCGCCAGCCAGCCCCTGGTGATCCGGTCCCGGGAGGCGACGTACCCGTCCCAGGCGTCCATGCTCGTCACCGTCAGCGGGCCCGAGTTGTTGTCCCGCTGGGCGAAGAAGACCTGCTGGCCGAGCAGGTCCCAGCGCGCCTCGGAGCGGCGGAAGCCGTCCAGCAGCCACGCCTCCTGGGCGGCGCCGGTGATCGAGCGGGCCGGGTCGGACGCCGCGTCGCAGCTCTTGTAGCCGTCGCCGCACGCCTGGTCGTCCCGGTACTGCCGGGTGTCGAGCATGTGGAAGGTGGCCAGCCGGCCCCAGCGCACCCGCCGGTAGAGCCGCATGTCGATGCCGCGCGGGATCGAGGTGCGGCGCAGCGGCATGTTCTCGTAGTACGCCTGGAAGGCCGCCGCCCGCCGGGCGAGGAAGTCCGGGTCGGGCGCCTCGGGCACCTCGTCGGCCCAGTTGTTCTCCACCTCGTGGTCGTCGAAGACCACCACCCAGGGCGCGACAGCGTGCGCCGCCTGCAGGTCGGTGTCGGTCTTGTACTGGGCGTGCCGCTGCCGGTAGTTGGCCAGCGTGCGGGTCTCCGGCCCCTCGTGGTCGCGCGGGTTGCCGCCGGGCACGTTGTACGTGTCCGGCGCGTACTCGTACTGGTAGTCGCCGAGGTGCAGGATCAGTTCCGGCTCGGTCTCGGCGAGGCGCCGGTACGCGGTGAAGTAGCCGTGCTCGTACTGCGAGCAGGAGGCGAAGCCCATCGCCAGGGCGGACGGCATCAGCCACGGCGCCGGGGCGGTGCGGGTCCGCCCGGCCGGGGACAGCCAGCGCTCGGCGCGGAACCGGTAGAAGTACTCCCGTCCGGGCAGCAGGCCGCCCAGTTCGACGTGCACGCTGTGCGCCGACTCCGGCCGCGCCAGGGCCACGCCGCGGCGCACCACGTGCCGGAAGCGCTCGTCGGCGGCCACCTCCCAGGCCACCGGCACGACCCGCGACGGCATCCCGCCCAGGCCGTCCTCGGCCAGCGGCTCCGGCGCCAGCCGGGTCCAGAGGACGAAGCCGTCGTGGTCCGGGTCGCCGGAGGCCACGCCGAGCGTGAACGGGTCGCGTCGCAGCGGGCCCGGCGACGCGGCGGCCGCGAGCGGCAGGCCGGCTGCCGCGCCGGCGGCGCCGAGCGCCGCGCCGCTGAGCAAAATGGTACGTCGGGACAGAGCCACGTTTTCCTCCCCGGAGTCCGGTTCGTCGACTCCGGGAAGCCTCACGGACGTCGATGGCCGCCAGGTGAAGGGCGGACGACCGGGCGGGAATTTCCGCCGAACAGCGCCTCATGATCGGCAATCGGTTGCATGAGGTGCCTCACCGTTCGGCTGATTGAAGATCGACTCGCCCATAACATGAACGGATGGCGCATTCCACCGTTCCCACCGTCCGCGACCGGGCCGAACTGGCCGGGGAGACGGTGCGCCGGATCCTGCACGTCGCCGCCGCGATGCGGCACCACCAGGACGAGGGGATCGCCGCGCTGGGACTGACCCCGGCCGCCGCCCGCGCGCTGCACGAACTCGACCCGGACCACCCGCTGCCCGCCCGTGACCTCGCCGAGCAGCTCGGCTGCGACAGGTCCAACGTCACCGGCCTGGCCGACAAGCTGGAGCGGGCCGGGCTCGTGGAACGCCGTACCGACCCGGCCGACCGGCGGCAGAAGGCGCTGGTGGTCACCCGGCGCGGCCGGGAGGTCCGTGAGCGGGTCGGTCAGGTCATGTCCGACCCCCGGCTGCTCGACGGCCTGAGCACCGCCGAGCTGGCCGCGCTGCGTGACCTGGTCTTCAAGGTCTCCGACGGCGGCTGCCCGGAGGACTGCGGCGAGGTCTGAGCCACGCCGGGCGGAACGTGTCCGACTGGGCGCGGCGGGCCGGAGTCGGTAATGCTGTCCGCGTGAGCACCCCGCAAGATCTCGACGACCGGCTCCGAGCCGCACTGGCCGCGCTCGGTGCGCCCGACCAGCGGCGCGACCTGGGCGAACCGCTGCCCGACGGCGGGCCGCTGACCGGCTCGCAGGCGCTGGCGCTGTTCGACGCGCAGTCGACCAGCCGGCTGCTCGACCTGGCCGGGCGGTGGCTGTCCGGCTTCGGTGAGGGGTACTTCACGATCCAGTCGGCCGGGCACGAGGGCGACGCCGCGGTGGCCGCCGCGCTGCGGCCGACCGACCCCGCGCTGCTGCACGCCCGCTCCGGCGCGTTCTACTGCCTGCGCGCCGCCCAGGCCGCCGGCGCCTTCCCCGCCACCCCGCCGCCCGCGTCGGGCGCCGCCCCGGGCACCTCACCCGGCGAGCCGATCCCTGCCGCGTCCACCCCGCCGGACCTGCCGCCCGCGACCGACTCCGACGCCGATCCCCACCCCGCTCCTGCTGTCCGAGACGACCGTTCCGCTCCCCGGGAACCAGGAAGATCTCGGAGCGAAGGTGCCCCGCTGGGGGCCGTCTCGTACCAGGATCTCGACGTCGACCCGGATGAGCGGGAGGCGGAGAGCCTTCCGGTGGGGGCCGGGGTGGTCGTGGACGCGGACGGGGACGCGACTGTCGGCGTACCCGATCTGCCGCAGCCCGCGCCCGACGACGCGTTCGCGGCGGCGGCGCGCGACGTGCTGCGCGGCATCGTCGCCTCCGCCGAGGAGCCGGCCGCCGGCGGGCGGGCGAAGGTGTTCGGCCGCGCGGACCTGGCGGTCGTGCCGACCACCTCGGCCGCCGGTTCGCACCTGCCGCGTGCCGTCGGCCTGGGACTGGCGCTGGAGCGGCTGCGCCGCGGCGCGCGACCTGCCGAGGGCGCGGCGGAGGCGGCGTCCTGGCCCGCCGACGCGGTGGTGGTCTGCTCCTTCGACGACGGCGCGATCAACCGGGCCACGGTCACCGCCGCGCTCAACACGACCGGCTGGTACGACCACACCGGCCTGCGCATCCCGGTGCTGTTCGTCTGCGCCGACGCCGGCGCCTCCACCGAGGGCTGGGTGGCCACCGCGTTGCGGTCCCGGCCCGGCATCCGGTACTTCGCCGCCGACTGCACGGACGTGGCCGCGACCTACCGGGTCGCGGCCGAGGCGGCGGACTGGGTACGCGAGCAGCGCCGTCCCGCCGTGCTGCACCTGAGCGCCGTCCGGCTGATGGAGCCGGATGACGGGGACGCGGACCGCGACCCGCTGCTGGCCACCGCGCGGCTGCTGGTGACCTCCGGGTACGCCAGTGGCGAGGAACTGCTGGCCCGGTACGACGAGCGGGGCTGGCAACTGCGCCGTGTCGCCGAGGAGGTGCTGGACGAGCCGAAGCTCGCGTCGCCGGTCGAGATCGTGCGGGAGCTCGCGCCGCGCCGGCCGGTCCGGGTGTCCCGGGAGGTCGCCGAGGCGGGTGCACGGGCGGCCGGGCCGGGTGCCGGAGCGCGGGCCGAGGCGTTCGGCGGCAAGCCGCCGGAGCTGACCGGCCGGCTGACGCTGGCGCAGAGCATCACCGCCGCGCTCGCCGACGGGATGCTTGACCATCCCGGGATGGCGGTGTTCGGCCACGAGGTGGCCTCCCGGGGCGGGACGCACGGGGTGACCGGGGGACTGCGGGACCGGTTCGGGGCGGCGCGGGTGTTCGACACGCTGCCCGACGAGACCTCGATCCTCGGGCTCGGGCTGGGCGCCGGCCTGGCCGGGCTGCTGCCGGTGCCCGAGATCCGCCACCTCGCGTCGCTGCACGGCGCCGAGGACCAGCTCCGCGGCGAGGCGGCCACCATGCGCTTCCTGTCCCGGGGCGCGTTCCGCAACCCGATGGTGGTGCGGGTGGCCGGCCTGGCGGCCCCGGACGGGCTCGGCGGGCACGACCGCACCGACAACTCGCTGGGGGCGCTGCGCGACGTACCGGGGCTCGTGGTGGCCGTGCCGGCCCGGCCGGACGACGCCGCGCCGATGCTGCGTACCTGCCTGGCGGCGGCCCGGGTGGACGGCAGCGTCTGCGTCTTCGTGGAGCCGGTCGCGCTCTACCACGTCCGTGACCTGCACACGGACGGTGACGAGGAGTGGACCGCCGAGTACGCCGAACCGGGCGCCTGGGGGGACCGCCACGTGCCGATCGGGCGGGCCCGCGTCTACGGGGTCGGCTCCGCCGAGGACCTCACCATCATCACCTTCGGTAACGGTGTGCGGATGTCGCTGCGTGCCGCCGCCACGCTGGCCGAGGAGGGCGTGGGCAGCCGGGTGGTGGACCTGCGCTGGCTGGCCCCGCTGCCGGTGGCCGACATCATCCGGGAGGCCTCGGCGACCGGCCGGGTGCTGGTGGTGGACGAGACGCGGCGGTCCGGCGGAGTGGGCGAGGGTGTGCTGTCCGCGCTGGTCGACACCGGGTACGTCGGTGCCGCGCGGCGCGTGGCCGGACTTGACTCGTTTGTACCATTAGGTCCGGCCGCCCGTCAGGTTCTGGTCTCAGCGGAAGCCATCACCGAGGGTGCCCGTACGCTGCTGGCACGGTAAATTCCGTTCCACCCGGTGCGCCACTTGCGCGGCGAGCCGCAACTGTGTGGACTGAGCCCGACGGTGTCACCCGACGCCACGAGCAGGGATGAGATGAGGAGGCACTCGACAGTGAGCGCGACCGCTGGCCAGGCCGACGGGGTACGCAGCCTGGCGGACCGGTTCGGTATCGAGCCGGGCATGGTCGTCATGGAGATGGGCTACGACGACGACGTAGACACCGATCTCCGGGACGCCCTGACCGACCGCTGTGGGGAACTCGTCGACGAGGACACCGACGAGGTTGTCGACGCGGTTCTGGTCTGGCACCGAGACGGCGACGGTGACCTGTTCGAGCTCCTCGTCGACGCCCTCGGGCCGCTCGCGGACAACGGCGTGGTGTGGCTCCTGACCCCGAAGGCCGGCCGCGACGGACACGTCGAGCCGAGCGAGGTCGCCGAGAGCGCGCAGACCGCCGGGTTGCAGCAGACCTCCACCATCAACGCCGGCCGCGACTGGAGCGGCGCCCGCCTCGTCATGCGGCGCGGGTCGAAGAGCAAGAAGTAGGGACGCGCCGCACACCCGGCGACCACGGTCGCCGGGTGTGGCAGGCTGATCATTTCCAGACCCGATCCCGAGGGAGCACGCATGCCCATCGAGGTTGGCGCCGAGGCGCCCGACTTCCTGCTCAAGGACCAGAACAACCAGGAGGTCCGGCTCTCCGACTTCCGCGGTCGCAAGACCGTGCTGCTGGTCTTCTACCCGCTCGCCTTCACCGGCATCTGCCAGGGTGAGCTGTGCGAGGTGCGGGACAACCTCAACGAGTACGTGAACGACGACGTCCAGGTGCTGACCGTCAGCGTCGACTCCGTTTACGCCCACAAGATCTGGGCCGACCGCGAGGGCTACCAGTTCCCGCTGCTGGCCGACTTCTGGCCGCACGGCGCGGTCGCGCAGGCGTACGGCGTCTTCAACGACGTCGCGGGCATCGCCAACCGGGGCACCTTCGTCATCGACAAGGCCGGCGTCGTCCGGTTCGCCGAGATGAACATGCCCGGCGAGGCGCGCGACCAGCAGGGCTGGCGCAAGGCGCTGGCCGAGGCCGTCGCCGCCTGAGTCCCACACCCCAGGCACGTCGTTGCGCGGGGCCGGAGGCGGGCAGGTAAGCTGGCCGCTCCGGCCCGCCGTACGGGCGTTCCGGGCGCGTAGCTCAGTGGGAGAGCACTCGCCTTACAAGCGAGGGGTCGCAGGTTCGAAACCTGCCGCGCCCACCCTTCACCACCAGCAAAAACCGCCCCGAGAAGATCGTTCCTCGGGGCGGTGACAGCAACGCTGACAGCAATAGGGTCTATGACAGCCGTCCATCGAGCTTGCCGAGCGCCTGACGCATCGCGTCGAGGTTGGCATGCGAGTAGACCTTCAGCGTGATCTTCACGTCGGCGTGCCGGGCGATGGCCTGGACGACGTGCGGCGGGACGCCCAACTCCATCAGCAGCGAGACGACGGTGTGCCGCAGGTCGTGCAGCCGGACCTCGGGGCAGCCGGCTTTCTCCCGGAGGCCGGCGAAGTGTCGGTTGAGGTTGCGCGGTTCCATCGGGGTACCGACCTCGGAGGGGAAGACCAGGCCGTGATCCTGCCAGACCTCGGCGAGGCGATCACGTTCCCGGCGCTGGCGCTCCTGGTGGTCGAGCAGCGCCAACCAGGTCCAGTCGGGCAGCGGGAGGATGCTGTCCGAGTCCTCGGTCTTGGTGTCCTGTAGGCGCAGCTCGCCGCCAGCACGTTGCACTGTCTGCCCGATGGTGGCGGTGCCGTTGTCGAGGTCAAGGTCCGACCAGCGGAGCCCGAGCAGTTCTCCCCGCCGCAGTCCGAGAGTCGCGGCCACCACGTACAGCGCGTGGAGCCGGTGTCCCTCCGTGGCGGCGAGGAGCTTTCGGACCTGCTCGACCGACAGGCCCTTGCCGACCCGGTAGCGAGGCGACGGTACGCGGACCAGCTTGGCGACGTTGCGCGACACCAACTCTTCCCGCATGGCGTGTTGCAGGGCGTTGCGCAGCACGGCATGCACGAATTGGATCTGCCGAGGGCTCGGGTAGCGCTGGCAGCAGCGGCCAACCGAGCAGCAGCGCCGATCCGGCCGACGACTGGTGTCGAGGCCAGCCGTGCAGCACAGGCACTTGCGGCGGAAGTCGTCCATGAATGCCTTGACGTGTTGGACTTGGAGGCCGTCGAGACGTTTGGTGCCCAGTGCCGGGATCAGGTGCAGTCGGACGGCGCTTTCGTAGCCGCGTGCGGTGGTGGGTTTGAGGTCGGTGACGTAGGCGGCGAGCCAGTAGGGCAGGTAGTCGGCGAGTTTCCAGGCCCGGTCGGGTACGGGTATGCCGCGCTGGGATCTCGACTTGAGTTCGACGAGTTTGGCGTGGGCTTCCTCCCAGGTGGCGCCGTAGACGAACTTGCGTTTGCGGGTGCCGTCGGTGGTGAGGACGTAGGCCTGTCCGACCCAGCGGCCGTCGCTGGCGCGTTGGTAGATGGAGCCTTCGCCGTTGGGGTTGCGGCGGGCGGGTTGGCGGGGCGTGGGTTGTCTGGGCATCAGGCGGCTTCCTCGGTGAGTGTGGTGATGACTTCGTCGATGGCGGCGGCGGGGATGAGGCGGCGGCTGCCGACCTTGAAGGAGCGCAGCCGTCCGGAGCGGATGAGGTCGTAGACGAGCGACCGGCCGATGCCGAGTGCTCGGGCGGCTTCCTCGACGCGCAGCACGCGAGGAGTGATCGGAGTCGGGGTGTCCAACGGGTGGCCTTCCTCGTGTGTCGGCGGTGGTCAGGCGGCAACCGGCGTGATGCCGGCCGGGGTGATGGCGCTGAGTTCGTGGGCGAGTTCTTCGCGGCCGGCGGTTCGTCGCTCGCGTGCCATAGCGGCGGCGGTGTTGGCGAGCAGCGCGTCACCTGAGGTGTGCCAGCCGACTCCGGCGAAGGTGAGGGTGCCGACGATGAGCGTGGTGTCCTCGTCGACCTGCTCGGCGGGCGGTCCGCTGGCGGTCGGGTGTTCGTGGTCCTGGTGCTCGTGGCGCCGGAATGCAACGCGGGTGTCCCGCAGGAGCCGGAAGGTGACGGAGTAGCGGCGGGCTTTGGTGAGGAAGTGGCCGCCGTAGCCGAGCATGTGCGCCCACCGCCGCAGCCGGGCGTACGGGGTGGCCGTTGCTGTTTTCGCCGGTTCGGTGTCAAGGGCGGCTTGACGCGCGGCGACGCAGACGGGGCAGGCCGGGTATCGGGTGTGGGTGCCGCAGTCGGGGCATTCCCAGCGGGCGACGAAGCCGGGCCGTGGCCGGGGTTCCCGGGGCCGGTCGGCTAGTGGGGCCGGGGTGTGGACGGGTCGGCCGATGCGCCAGCAGGCGTCGATGAGGCGGGCGGTGTGGTCGCCGTCGGGGTCGGCGTAGTCCCCGATGCTCTCGGCGGTCAGTCGGGTGGAGGTGTGCCCGGTGGCCTCGGTGCTCTTGGTGGCGTACTTGGCAAGGTAGCCCGCCACCATCCCATCGGTGACCTCCCCCGAGCCGTCGGTGACGATCGGTTCCAAGTCGACCTGCTCGCCCCAGGCGATCGACCATCCTTCGGGCCGGTCGGGGTGCGGCGGGGTGTGGAAGGCGATCTGCCGGGCGGCGTGCCGGAGCGCGTCGACGAGGTCGTCGACGGTGAAACCGGCCGGCGGGGGCACGACCGCTTCCAGGTCGGTGGGGTCGACGCCGTCGAGGCGGGCGATGGCGTGGAAATGCACCGCTCCCCGCGCTTGCAGTTCGGCGACCTTCCCGGGCGACAGCCGCACCGGAGAGATTTTGCGGGTCTTGCCGGAGGCGGTGACCACCTGGACCCGGGGGACGCCGCGGCGTTGGGCGAGTTTCGCCAGCCAGCGTTCCGCGGCTTGTTTCGTGCGGTGCCAGAGTTCGCCGGCGAAGATGTTCCAGACGACCTGGTGGTCGTGGTCGTAGCAGTCCAGGCACAACGGATGCCCGAGCACCGCGTCACCCTGCTCGTGCCTAGCCCAGCAGACGGCGGGTCGGCCGTGTGCGCACTGGCCGGCGTCGCGGCGGGCGTGGCAGGGTTCGGCGCGGCAGTCGCAGCGGCGTCGGTTGCGGCAGGTGTGCCGCTTCACCTTCCGGGCGTGGACGGTGCCGAACGACGGCGCGGTGAAGGTGGCGAACACCGCCGGATGCGATGCCACCGATTCCGGGACGCCTTTGCCGCCGACCAGGCCGGCGCGCAGGAGTTGGAAGGCGTCGCGTTGGTAGGTCTGCGCGCAGGCGGGGCAGACGGTGGCGCGGCGGTTGCCGCAGGCGGTGTAGATGGCGGCGTCGGGCATGCCGTCGGTGTACCGGGCGTCCAGGACACGGCCGGTGGCCTGTTCGACGGTGAGGATCTGACCGGACAGGCGGACTGGGCGGGTGCAGCCGGCGGCGGCGCGAACGTGTTCGAGCCAGCCGAAGTAGTCGGGTCGGGTGGCGCGTTGAAAGGCAGACCCGGCGGCGGTGTAGGCGTAGACGGGGGTAGTGGTGTCGGCGTTCGAGCCCACCCCCCGGGCCGAGGCTCGGGGGGTGAGGTCCAGCGTCGACGCCATCAGGCGGCCACCTCGGGCCGGTTGGTGATGGAGTGCTGCGTGACGATGATCCGGCAGGCGCCGCACTGGCGGGCGGCCGGTTCGTGCCGGTGGCACGCGATGGTGGCGGTCGTCTGGCCGCAGCGGATGGTGACCGGGGTCCGGCAGGGACCGCCGGGGATGACGTGGATGACCGTGCGTCGGGTGTCGTAGGGGTGCGGCTCGTCCGGGTGGGCCGGGCAGGTGTGGGTGACCTGCTCGATGTCGACGACGTGAATGGTCATCGGGCACCACCGGTCACGGGGGTGCCATTGACGGGCGGGGTGTGTCCGCCAAGGGTGTGCAGCAGTTCCCGGGCGATGTCCGGGGTGACCGTGAGCAGTCCGGCGAGTTCGTCGATGGTGATGGGGCGGCCGGTGCTCTGTTCGTGGCGGCCGATGACGAAGCGGGCGGTGGGGATGAGGTGCGCGGGCACCTCGGGTCGGGTGATCGGCACCGGGTTGACGGGTGCCTCGACGACGGCCGGGACTGCCGGCGGGGTGTCGACGGCTGGCTGGGTGTCGACGGTCGGCGGCTCGTCGACGAGCTGGTCAGCAGCGTCGTTGGTGTCGGTGTCGTCGGTGGTGGTTCTGACGGGGGCGAGGACGAGTTTGACCAGGGCCATGAAGGCCAGAGCGGGGACGGCGGACAGGAGCCAGCCGGAGGGGCCAACTTGGCCGACGGCGACGCCGAGCTGCGCGGCGAGGGAGAAGCCGGCGAAGGCGATCAGGAGGACCAGGGGATAGCCGATCGGGCCGCCGTGGCGCTTACGACGGCGGATGACGAGCAGGCAGGCCACGGGAACGAGTTCGGAGATGACGGCGTTGGCCCAGCCGAACCAGCCGGAAGTGCCTTCCGGGCTGTTGGCCATGGTCCAGTCGTGGACGTGGGTGAAGGAAGCCGCCCCAGCGGCGAGGCCGACGAAGATGACGATGAGGACCAGGACGCCGCCTTCCAGGCGGGCAGGCCAGGCAGCGGGCGGGTTAGTGGTGGGCATGGGGGGTCACCTCCGGTGCCGGGATGCTGTCGAGGGGGATGAGGTCGACCACGCCGGAGCAGTGGGCGCACATGATCGGGGCCAGGCTCTGGGCGGCGAGCTGGTTGCGGAAACAGGGCAGGCAGGTGAAGTCGGCGGGGAAGAGGCCGTCGCCTTCGCAGAGGGCGCAGCGGCCGAGGCAGACGGGGCAGGGCGTGTAGACCGGGCCGAGGATGTCGTGGACGCCAGCGGGCGAGTTGCCCTCGATGCACCACAGGCACGGGTCAGACAGGTTGAAGGTCATCGGTCGCCTCCGTGGCAGTCGAGGCAGCAGCCGTAACGGCGGGGGATGTAGTAGGGCTTGACCGCGTCGCAGACGCGGCAGGTGCGGCGAGCCCGCAGGGCTTTGGCGATAGCGGCCCGCTGGGCCGGGGTCGCGACCCGTTTGGGCGCGGCGAGGTCGAGGCGGTAGAGATACGCGACGCGCTTACCGCGACGCCACAGGATTTGCGCGACGGCGTGATGTCCGCCGGGACGGAGTCCGGCGGCGCGGAGCTGGCGGCGGGTGGCCAGGCCGTCGGGGGCCAGCCGGTACGGGTAGGTGGGGAATTCGTCGGCGGGGTTGGCCGGGTCGTAGGTGTAGGTGGTCATGACTGGCCTCCCCAGCGCTGCTGGGCGGCCTGCTTGGAGATGCCGAGCCGGGTGCCGATTTCGGCCCAGGAGTAGCCGAAGGCCCGCAGTCCGACGACGGCTTCCCCGATGGCGTCGTCGAGGTTGGCCGACAGTGCGACGAGGTCGCGGAGGGCTTCCACGTCACCGGCGGCGACGCGGCGGCCGTGGGCGCGGATGATGCGCCGGGCGAACGCTGCGAACGCGTCGTTCTCGACGACTTCACGCCGCTTGCGGCGGGAGGGGGTGCGCGTCAAGGACGCCTTGACGGTGAACATCAGTTCTCGCCTCCCCGGTTGTGGAGGCGGTCCCACTCGTCGCCAGCCGCGTCGAGGGCGGTGATGACCTGCTCGGCGGTGCGGGCGGGGTCGTCGTTCCAGGAGTAGGGAGAGGTGTGCTCGTCGAGCAGGTAGCCGTCTTCATCGATGTGGAAGACCGGGGCGTGGTCGTCGAGGTAGTCGACGAACGCGGCCATGGCCGCGAGGTAGTCGGCGAGCGCGCTCGGGTCGAGCTGGGCGAAGTGCTCGACGCGGTGTCCGGCGGTGGCGATGCCGATGGCCCCGGCGGCGCAGGCCGGCGGGGTGAGGGTGTCGGTGGTGGGGGCGTAGTAGGTGCCCTGGTGCCAGCCGTGCCGGCGCAGGTAGAGGGCAGCGCAGCGGAGCAGGTCAGCGGGTGTGACCTGGACTCCGGTGGCAGGGTTTTGGGTAGCCTTCATGGCAGCCACGTCCTTTCGGGGCTGTTGGTGGAGGTCGGCAGGACCAGCACTGCTGCCAGGCGATGTCCTGGTCCTGTCGGCCGCTTATCGGGTGGTGCGCAGCCGCAGGTAGCGGCGCTGTCGGGTGTCGTCGCCGCCCATCGATCGCGGGGCGGACAGGTAGACGAGTCGGCCGCTGGCCGAGGCGACCTGGACCATGGCGGCGATGTCCTCGGGACGGCCGACGATCCACAGTTCCGTGTACTGCGCGGCCCGCTGGCTGTTGGCCTTGGCGTAGGTGCGTTCCCGGGTGGTCATGCCGCCACCCCGAAGTCGACGCGGGTGAGGTCCGGAACCTGGTCCGGTAACCGGCGGGGACGGCGGATCCAAGCGGCGTAGTCCGCGATGCCCGCGATCTGGTCATCGGTCAGATAGGCGACCTTGATGCGGCGCGGGACGCCGCCTTCGGCGATGAGGTAGGCCGCGCCCTGGTTGGTGGGGGCGATGTCGGTGGCCGTGTAGCCCTGCTCGGCCCAGCCGTGGCCGAGAACGATGTTCGAGCTGTTCGGGGTGGTGCAGCGGAACGCGGCCCGGTAGCCGAACAGGTCCCGCAGCGAGGTGGGGATGATGTCGAACGACGGCCGCTGCGTCGCGGCCACGACCGGGATACCGGCGGCCCGGCCCCGGGCGACCAGGTCACGCAGGAGAGCCACGAACTCTTCCTGCTCCTGCTTGCTGCCGACGGTGGCGGAGTAGAAAGCGATCTCGTCGACCAGGACGGTGATGACCGACAGGCCGTCGTCGGCGGTCACCTTGCGGCGCCCGTGGGCGCGCAGCCAGGCGTAGCGGTTGTTCATCACCAGTTGCAGCCGCTTGAGGACGGTCAGGGCCTCGGTGATGTCCGGGCCGATGAAGGCATCAGCGGAGTCTTCCCACTGGCCCAGCTCGACGAGCTTGCCGTCGAGCAGCACGAGCCGGGAGTCGACACTGAGCGCGGCGTGGGCCGCGATGCAGTTGAGCAGCCCGGACTTACCGCCGCCGGGCTCACCACCGGCGAGAAGGTTGCGGTAGGCGAGGGTGATGTAGACGGGCTGGCCGAACTCGTCGATCCCGATGAAGATCGGGTCGAACATCGACAGGCCAGGACCCACCGGCACCGCAGCAGCGGGGGCGGGAATCGCGGTCATCGGTGCCCTCCTTGGGCGGTTGGTGGACGCGAGGAACCACACGAACGAGCCCGCAGGGCTCCTCGCGTCCCAGGTGAAATGGGGGTTAGATCCAGTCGGAAACGTCGTCCTCGGGCGTCGAGGACGAGGCCGCGGGCTTGCTGCCGTTGGCCGTCGTGGTGGGGGCCGGCTTCTTGCCGGCGGGTTTGCCCTGTGCCGGGAGGGTGATCGTCGGGACGTCGACGTCCGGCAGGTCCAGGGCGGTCGGCACCGTCAGCGGTGCCTGCTCGACCGTCGGGGCGTCCGGGTCGATCACGTCGACCAGCGGCGAACCCACAGTGGCGGTCAGCACCTCACGGCGCTTGATGTCGAACCGCAGATACGCGGCGGTCCGCTCCGAGGCGCGCTCGATGAGCACGGTGGAGGCGTGACAGGTCACGGCGATCTTGTCGAGGCGGCCTTCCAGGTCTTTGGCCGACAGGCCCGGGCGCAGGTACACCCAGACCCGCTCACCGACCGGTGTGGGACGAGCCCACAGGATCAGCGGCAGCGAACCGGACTGGTTGGCGATGATGAACTGCGAGAAACACACCCGCAGCCGATGCCTCACCACGAGACACCACGCCCAGGCGATCACCTGGCGACGGCAGACCGGCACGGCGGCCGGGACACCGACGACCAGGGCGACCACGAGCAGCGTCACCACGGCCGGGGTGTGGTCGGCGAGCTGCACCCAGAAGGTGAGCACGGCGACCGCGAGCACGATCTCGATCGCCCACCACCACAGCAGCCGCAGCACCGGCCAGATCCGGACCAGCACCCACGCGATGCCACCGACCGGCACGCCGACGAGCGCGCCGAGGACCAGAGCCAGGATCGGGTGCATGTACGACGCGGCCACCACAGCCGACAGAAGACCGACGATGACCGCCGACAGAACGAACGCCAGCCGGGCGTTACGGGCCGAGGAACGGTGAACCCTGGCCTCAATGACCGTCACCGTTCCGGTTGACTTCCCGCCGAAGGAACGGCGAGGGCTAGACTTGGACACGACGAGTCCTCCCAAGTGCCAGTTGGGATCGGATGAGTTGACGGCACCGGGGTCGGCAGATGTAGGAGTCAGTACCGACCCCGGGCCAATTTCCTTGTTGTCGCCACCGCCGGTGACGACCAGGCCGGGAGATGCAGGAGTCAGGAACACTCCCGGACCGCATCAGAGGTTGGGTCAGCGACCCGTCAGGCCGCTTCAGCGAGCCACGGACACCAGCGGCTCACACAGCACGACGTGCGAAGGACTACTTGCCCGAAGACGCCGTCTTCGGCTTCAGCGACACCGCCCGGAACGCGACACCGTTACGCCCGTTCGTCGCCCACGGAATGGCCTCCAACTGCTCGACCTCGACGAAGTCGCCCACCTTCACGTCCGGCTTCTCACCCGCCGTGGTGATGGTGATGACCTCGCCGCCCGTCTCGTCGAGAACGAAGACCTGCGTGGACCACATGAGCCGGCCCGTGTTCTTCTCGGACTTCTGATTGCCGTTCTGGTCTTGCTTCGGCTCCGGGTCCTTCGACGCCGTCACCTGCTTGCGCGTGGTGTCCACGTACAGCTTCACAACAGACCTCCCGTAGTTGAGCGCATCCCCTGTGGACGACTGCTCGATGCACCGAAGCTAACAGTTGGTTGGCAAGCAAAGCAACTGTTAGGTCATCACTATCTGAAACGGCGACTTGACCTGCGGTTACAGGGGAAGCCAGATGTTAGGTCGCTGGTAGGCTCTGGTAGTGGACGCTTCTACCGAGAAGCCGGACCCGGCTTCGTCACGCCCTCGGCAGGTCCGGGGCGAGTCCGTACACCAGCAGATCGCCCGGCACATCCGGAACGAGATCGCCGCTGGCATCAGACGGGATGGCGATGTCCTGCCATCTAGCCGCGAGCTGGCGGCCGAGTGGAACACGAGCGCCTTCACCGTCACCTCAGCCATGAAGCTGCTGGAAGCAGAAGGCGTCATTGAGAGCAAGTCCCGGTCCAAGAGGGTTGTGCGCGCACCCAACCAGGAGCGACGGGGGCCGGTTCGCCTGCCGAAGCCGCGCGTGGTGCTCATCGGCGGGTACGCCGGCAGCGGCAAGACCGAGTTGGGCCGAATGCTTGCTCGTGCCACCGGCTGGCCCATGCTCGACAAGGACACCCTGACCCGGCCAATCGTTGAAGCCGCGTTGGAGATTCTGGGCCAGTCACCGCATGACCGAGAGTCGGAGACTTACCTGAAGCTCGTCCGGCCCCGCGAGTACGAAGCCCTGAGTGCTGCGGCGGAAGAGAACGTGCAGTGCGGCAACAGCGTCATCGTGACTGCGCCCTTCCTTGCCGAGTTTCAGAACCCGCAGTGGCTAGACCGGACGCGCGCACGCTTCGCCAGCATGGACGCCTCACTGAGCGTGGTTTGGGTTTACTGCGACGCGGACACGATGAACCTCTACCTGCGGAGACGGGGAGCTGCACGCGATGCCGCAAAGCTCGCTGACTGGGCGGGCTACCTCAGCCGCATCGACACAGGTTTCCGGCCGCCAGTCGATCACACGGTCATCAACAACTGTGTGTCTGCGAAGCCCTTACAGGAACAGGCGGAAACCTTGGTTAAGTCCTTGATGGGGTTGGAGCTCGACTGATGCACGGCGTGATCCTCTATGGTCCGCCAGCATCAGGGAAGGACACGATCACAGCGGCCTTGCACCGACTCGACGCCCACTACCAACAGTTCGAACGCCTGAAGGTTGGACCTGGGCGCACCGATGGCTACCGCATGACCACCGAAGCCGAGCTGACCGCACTTCGGGCATCAGGTGATGTGGTCTGGGAGAACCGGCGGTATGGGTCGGTGTATGTGGTCGACAGGCCCGGCCTTCGTCAGCAGCTCGACGACGCCGTCCCCGTCGTGCATCTCGGCCAGGTCGAGGCGATCGACGCTGTACGGCAAGCCTTCCCCGATGTGCGTTGGACCGTTGTGGCTCTCATCTGCCCCCGAGACGTGGCCGAACAGCGAATAGTTCGGCGAGGGACCGGCGACACCTGGGAGCGGCTCAGAGCATGGGACGAGACCGCGCCTACGTCGACTGCCGACATCACCATCGACACGTCGCAGGCAAAGCCGGACGAGGCAGCACTGCTCGTTGACCAGGCAGCGCGATCTGCGGCGCGGTAGAGGGCATGGCCGGCCGGCCGCCGGCGAAGTGGTTCAAAGTTTCTGTACGTCTTCAAGGCGGCCCTGAACGGGCCGCACGCGCCGCCGCCTGGGCGCGCGTCCGTCGCTCCGCTGGCGCTCCGACTCCGGCCACGCAACACGCCCGGCGGCTGGCGCGGAAGCGGGGAGCCCAAGGGGCCGCCGCAGAACGACAGCACGGTTGACCGGGTGGTGGCGAGCCGGCAGCCGGCCGGGCCGCGCGGCCAAGAGCCCGCGCGGCGTAGGGGAGGGCACGCCGACCGCGTCGGCGAGCTGGCGGTGGTCGTGGGGTTGCGGTTACTGCGCCTCCGGCGGGGGCGCTCGGGCTCCGAGATGGTTGCAACCCCGTCGGCGGGTTGCGGTCCGTGGGTGGTTGCGCGGGCCATCCCGCCTGCCCTCGACCCGGGCAAGCCGAGCAGACCACCGCCCGACCCGCCAGCGTCCGACCGTGCGTCAAGGACGTCTTGACGTGGCGGGCCGGGCGGAGGCCCGCTCCCCAGGAGGGCGGGTCGACGGCAGACGGGATGGCAACACCGCTCGGGGCTGCTGCCGCCGGCTAAAGCAGGGTGGGTGCGTCGTTGTACATGGGGCTGTTCTCGTGGGCGGCGCAGCGCCCGCCGCCGGTTGCATTGCCGCAGCGTTGGCCGTTCTTCTTGCGGGCACCGCATTGCACGGCGGGGTCGTGAAGGTGGCAGAGACCCGACGGGCGGGGACCGATCGGGCAGGGCTGCCCCTTGCGGGTAGTCGCCCGGCATCGGGCCGGCACCGTCGCCGATTGCACTTCAGGGGCCGCAGCCGCAATCGAAGCGGCGCGGGAGTAGAGAAGACGGCCGGCGACACGGCGGCGGGTGGTAGGGATATCGACCAGGGCGACCGGGTGCGGCACGATCCATGTCCGGGGGCTGCCCCAGCGAACCCATACTGCGACGACTCCGGCATCGGCTTCACAGAGCAGCTTGCGGGAAGACCATTGCTTGTCGCTCCGGTCGATCTCGATGGCAATAGGTGGCCCATCGAGCCGCTCACAGACGACGTCCAGGTAGCCGGGCCGATCCGGATGAGCACCGGGCAGGCCAGCGATGCTGGGAACCTCGCGCCGAACCCGCCAACCGTGGGCGGCGCCCCAATCCACCACTCCCTGCGTCAATGCAGCGGTGACCCGGGGTGCCGACCAGTCAGCGAAGGTGAGAGGCGCGAGCCACCTGCTCAGGGACTCGGCCGCACGCGACGAGCGAAGCGCCAGATCCATAGACAGAGACTAACTTCGCCCGGTGACATTCCCGCTACTGCTTGACATGTAAGCGCGAGCGGGTGGCCCAGGCCCAAGGACGCGATCGGGCATATGCGGGATAGCGGCGTTGCTCAGACGAAGCTACAGGCGGTGACGGGCATTCATGTCTCAGGTAGCTTGTCCACATCGCTCTGTCCGAACGGGATGGAGACGCCATTAACCTGCCAGCGGGGGTACGGGTGTCTGGGCCGGCGCATTGGTTAGACAAGGCTATCCGGCATTTTGGGGCATCCTGCGCCTCTAAACTGGCTGGTCCAGGCGAGCGTGAGGCCGCGATCCGCAGCCCGATCGAACAGCTTCTCGGAGCAGCGGGCAACCAGCTGGGCGTGAGAGCCGTCTTTCACGATGAGGTGCGCGACACCGAACGCCAGGTCCGGCCGGACTACGGCGTCAGCGTCGGCGGCGCGATCACCGGATACGTGGAGATCAAGGCACCTGGCAAGAGCATCGATCCGACCGGACTGCGCGGTCACGATCGGGTGCAGTGGGAGCGCCAACGCGACCTGCCGAATCTGCTCTACACCAACGGCACGGAGTGGCGGCTCTACCGCGATAGGGAGCTGGTCGACGCGCCGGTACGGTTCACCGGCGACCTCGACAGCGGCAGTGTCATCGCCCCACCAGCGTTCGAGAAGCTGCTCACGGAGTTCCTGAAGTGGCGGCCTGCACCGATCACGAGTGTCGGCGCGCTGGTGCGCGCTGTCGCTCCGCTAACACGGCTACTGCGTGGAGAGGTCCTGGACCAGCTCGCCGCCGAGCGGAAGGCGGTCCGCGGGGGAAAGGAGCGGGAGGTTCAGCCGTTCCTGGGACTGGCGCAGGACTGGCGACGGATGCTGTTCCCGCAGGCCGATGACGAGACCTTCGCCGACGGGTACGCGCAGACGGTGACGTTCGCGCTGCTGCTGGCCCGTACCAACTCGATCACCGTCACAGGGCAATCACTGCACACCATTGGCGACAAGCTCCGTGCCGAGCACTCGCTGATGGGCCGAGCGTTGCAGCTCCTCACCGATGACCTCGTTGCCAACTTCAAGGTCACCCTCGACCTGCTCGCCCGGGTCGTTGATGCCGTCAACTGGCCCAGGGTGCGAAGGGGTCAGCGGGACACCTACCTACACCTGTACGAGCATTTCCTGGACGAGTACGACCCTGACCTGCGGAAGGCGTCGGGGTCGTACTACACCCCAGTCGAGCTGGTCGAGCAGATGGTCCGGCTGACCGAGACCGTCCTCGTCTCCCGGCTGGACAAGCGGCGGGGCTTCGCCGATCCTGACGTGCTCACCGTCGACCCGGCGATGGGTACCGGCACCTATCTACAAACCATTCTTGAGCGGATCGCCAAGGTCGCCGAAGCCCACGACGGGCCGGGGGCAGTCGCCGGCGCAGTTAGCCTGGCTGCCGAGCGAGTAGTCGGCTTCGAGCTTCAGATGGGTCCGTACGCGGTGGCCGAGCTGCGCGCCGCGGACCTGCTCGCATCCCACAAGGCGTCCGCTCCGCCCGGGGGGATGAAACTCTTCGTTACCAACACACTGGACGACCCCCACGCCAGCGACGTTCAGCTCGGTTCAGGAATGCAGCTCATCGCCCGCTCCCGTCGCAAGGCCAACGAGATCAAGGCGCGCGCCAACGTCACCGTGGTCATCGGCAACCCTCCGTACGCGGAACTTGCCAATGGCGAGGGCGGTTGGGTGGAAAACGGCACGACCGGCCTCGATAGCAAGCGTCGCGCTTCCGCGCCCCTAGAGGATTGGTACGCCCCGGGAACCGGACGGTTCAAGGCGAAGCTGAAGAACCTATACGTCTACTTCTGGCGCTGGGCCACTTGGAAGGTGTGGGAGTCGACCCGTGACCAGGTCGACGGCGACGCCGGAGTGATCTGCTTCGTCACCACCTCCGGATACCTGTCCGGTCCGGCCTTCACTGGCATGCGCGAATACCTGCGCCGCTACGCCTCCGAGGGCTGGATTATCGACCTCACGCCCGAGGGCCAGACCCCAGACATCCCAACCCGCATCTTCCCCGGCGTCCGGCAACCGCTCGCTATCGGCATCTTTGTCCGAACCGCCGATGCCACCCGCGACAAACCCGCACTGATCCATTACCGCAGCCTGACGGGCCGCCGAGAAGACAAACTAGCCGCACTGGCGGAGGTGCAGCTCGACGATAACGGCTGGCGAGACTGCCGAACCGAGTGGCAGGCCCCGCTCACCCCGGCCGCCACGAGTAGCTGGGACACCTATCCCGCTCTTGACGACCTGATGCCGTGGTACTCCCCGGGACTGTTTCCAACCCGCACATGGGTCTACGCGCCCAGCCCAGACGTGCTGAGGCGACGGTGGGCGATGCTGGTCAGTGAGACGGACCGGGAGCGGAAGGCCGAACTATTCAAGGAAGGCCGTGACGCCAACCTCGTGAAGGTGAAGCCTCGTCTTCCCGGCGACGATACGCACCCGAACCCCAGCATCCCGGTGATTAGCGAAGTCGAACCGACCGCAGCCCTCGTGCAGATCGGCTACCGGGCCTTCGACCGGCAATGGGTACTTGCCGATCCCCGCCTTATGGACATGCCTCGCCGCGACCTCTGGTCGGCTCGGATGCCCGGTCAGGTCTTCGCGGTCGAGCAGCATCGCAAGACCATCCAGTCTGGCCCAGCGCTCGTATTCACCTCGCTGATGCCGGACTTCGACCACTTCAAAGGGTCGGAGGGCGGTCGGACTTTGCCCCGCCTGCACCCAGGTGGCAACCCGAATCTCGCCCCTGGCCTTCTGCCGGCGCTCGCCGAAAGGCTCGATGTCAAGGTCACCGCCGCTGACGTTCTCGCCTACATCGCCGGCATCACGGCTCATCCAGCATTCACCGCCACCTTCGCCGACGAGCTGACTACGCCCGGCGTCCGTGTGCCTCTCACCACTGATCCTGCGCTCTGGCGCGCTGCCGTCGAGCTCGGTCGTCAAGTTCTCTGGCTGCACACCTACGGTGAAGCGTTCACCGGCCCAGAGCGGCCGGCCGGCTCGGTTCGGTACCCCGCTGGCGATGCGCGGCAGCCGCTGTCGCTGGCACCGGTCACGGCAGTACCTGACACGATCGGCTATGACCCACAGCGCCGGGTCATCGCTGTCGGCGAGGGCGAGTTCGGGCCGGTCGGGGCCGACGTGTGGGGCTACGCCGTAGGCGGCCGAAACATCATCAAATCCTGGTTCAACTACCGCAAGAGGGAACCGGGTGGGCGGCGTGGGTCCCCACTCGACGACGTGCACGTCGACGCCTGGGAGCCGAGCTGGACCGGCGAGTTCATCGACCTACTCACCGTTTTGACCCGGCTCGTCAAGCTGGAAGCCACCCAAGCTGAACTCCTCGCCGCAGTCCTGGCCGGCGACGTCATCAACCGGGAACAGTTGGCCGCTACCGGCGTCCGTTGGCCCGCCGCCCCGGCAGACCGCAAACCGGTGTTCAGTCTCAGCGGCAATCAACACGAGGCAGCGGGCGATGGCGTCGCAAGGTTGCTGTAACCGAGACGCCGCCCAGGCAGATTGGGCCGTGACGACAGCAACGGTGACAGCAACGGGTCCGAACGAGGAGGGCCGGTAGCCGCCTGACACGGACAGCCGCCCGAGGTCGCGGACGTGGACGAACCCCGGCGGACACAGCGCCCAGAACTTACAAGCGAGGGGTCGCAGGTTCGAAACCTGCCGCGCCCACCCTTCACCACCAGCAGCATCCTGGACGGCCCGATACCGCTGTTCCATCACGCTCATCTCCACCAACACTCGGCGGAGTGTCACCCAGGTTCTGATACCGATGTGTCAGGCAGGTTCCGAGACCGGACAAGCCGGCTGCCGGCGATGTTCAAAGTTTCTGTACGTCTTCCAGACGGCCCTGAACGGGCCGCACGCGCCGCCGCCTGGGCGCGCGTCCGTCGCTCCGCTGGCGCTGCGACTCCGGCCACGCAACACGCCCGGCGGCTGGCGCGGAAGCGGGAAGCCCAAGGGGCCGCCGCAGAACGACAGGGGCGTTGACCGCCGGGCAGGTTGACCGCCGGCCCGGACGAGCCGATCTGGCAGCAGCCTCGCCTTCTGGTCTCCGGTGCTGGAGGAGACCTTCGGTGACGGTGCCGCGGAGCGCAGCCTCGTCAGCGATGAAGACCACTAGCAGGCAATCTTGAACCTCTGCTTGCTTCTTGCGAGTTCCTCGGGCAGCGGGCGGCGACGGCAGCGCCGTACAGCGGCGGTGCCTGAGGGCTGCGTCAGTCGTCCTCGACGATCGGTTCGGCCCACGCGGCGTGGTGGAACTGCCATGTCTGCCGGAGGCCGTCCGCCTCGGCCCGTGCCGGGTTCAGGGGCGCAGTGATCAAGTGCCGGCCCGGAGGGACAATGATGACTTCTCGCCGGACTCTCTTGGTGTGGCGGATCCGGTACCTCAGACCCTCCACGTTCACGACACCGCACTCGTCGCCCGGTTGATCCAGCGAGGTCGACTCCACAGTCACCGACCAACCCTCCTTGTCGGCTCTGTAGAGCCACACCTCGAAGGCGCGGTGCTTGCCCTGCTGTTCTGACACCCGAGCGATGATCTCGATCGGGTCGATGCGGTCGTCCATGAGCGTCCTTCGGGCCGGCGAGGAGAACAGCGAAGGCACGCTACCTCCCCGGCGGACGGCCCGGTGCTACTGGTCCTCGTCATCGTCTCGCATCAGGCGGTCCAGATCCTCGGGACGCATCCGCTTGATCTGGGTCTCCAACTTGCGGCTGTAGTGACGGTCGTTCGGATTCATCCCGTTGCGAGACCGAGAGCTGCGGCCGTACTCCTTGAGGAAGCCGCCCAGCTCCCGGCGCATGCGTTCCCGGCGGCCCGACATGAGCGTCACTCTAGGGTCCGAAGGTCCGGCGACGCCTTTCAATAACCGCTACCGGCATCGACCGCACCTGTGAGCCGAGCCGTCACTGCCGGGCGTTGCCCGGCCGGTGTTCGGCGTCCTGGTCGTCGGCGTACGCGGTGGCTTCGAGCGGCCAGGTCGTGCCGAACAGGCGTTCTGCCTCCAGAAGATCGGATCGAAGCTCTACGAGCAAGCATGCGGGCTCGTACCGCCTACCTAGAAGAGGGCGCCTCGCTTGTCACCGGCTGAGAGGCTGAGCCGCCGTTCGCCAGCACAAGGCGTCTGGCCCTGTTCCATCGAACGCACGTTCAATCCGGAACGGCCGCCGGCGATGCGATCCGACAGTTGATGTCGACGCAGCTCCGCGAGGTGATGTGCAACAGAATCCAGCAAGCCAGCGGCGACAGGATGTCGGTCGTGGTGGGCACTACCGGCCGGCCCTCAGCTCCTAGGTGGGCTCGTTCCGTAGCTGTCTGTGGAGCTGACCGGTGGTGTTGACCACTGCGACGAAGCCGAACACCTCAATCCGATCGACGTCGAAGCTTCCCGTGACGATCGGCGGTGGCGCGTAGGCGTAGATCTGACTGGCGTCCAGGTGGAGCCCGCGCCGCTGGTATGCGCCCATGGCGAGGGGGCCAGAAGATACCGGTCCTGGCCATCCTCGGTGTCCAGCTCGGCAGTCAGGTCGGCACGGGAGCCCCACCCCCGTATGAGCTGCCCTTCGAAGGTGTCGAGGAACCACCGCGCGCCGTCGGCAGACTCAAGGAACACATCACCAAACAGCGAGGTGAACCGCGCGGCCTTCCCGTCGAGATCCAGCCATGCCCATGACTCCAGCGCCGCAGCGAATTCCCGCTCACTGAACTGCTTGGTGAGTTCCACCGCGACATTGGATCATGCACCTGCTCAGGCTGCCTCCAGCGGTGGCAACAGCCGGCGCTTCTGGCCGGCTCGCCGCAGCAACCGCTTGACGCCGCGTCGGCGGACCTGCGCCGCGTTTGACCCCGGCAGGATGCCTGCGCCGGTGATCAGTCAGGAGAGGGAGCGGTCAGTACCGCCCCGTCCGCCATGCGGATCACCTGCGCGCAGGACCGTGCGATCTCATGGTCGTGCGTCACGATGAGGAGGGTTACCTGACGTTCATGACACGTGCGTGTCAGAAGTTCCAGAATCATGGCCCCGCTGGCGCTGTCGAGATTGCCGGTGGGCTCATCCGCCAGAATGACGCTCGGGTCTGTGACGATCGCACGGGCGATGGCGACGCGTTGCTGCTGGCCCCCAGACAGTTGCGATGGGAGGGCGCCCGCGCGTTCACATAGCCCCACCTGTTCGAGCGCCTCGAATGCGAGGCTCCGGCGACGTGCGGCCTTCAGGCCGGTGCCGTACAGCGGGACCATGACGTTCTCGGCGGCAGTGAGTGCCGGGAGCAGATTAAAGCGCTGAAACACGAAACCGACGGAACGCCGGTGCCGCACCAACTCTGATGCGCGGAGCGCGGCCAGTTGCCGGGTACCCACCTGAATCGTGCCGGCGCTGGCCTTCTCGATACCTCCGATCAGGTGCAGGAGCGTCGATTTCCCGGAACCGCTCGCACCTGTCACGGCGAGGGACGTGCCACCATCAACGCGCAGGGAGACATTGTCCAGTGCGGTGGTATGCACGTCGCCCGACACGAAGTACTTGGAGACGTTCGTCAACAACACGGTCCGGTCGGGTTGCAAGACCTCCGATCCCATGCTCACCCCTCATCACACATCGTGGCAGCGGAGAGTGCCGGCGTCGCGGCGGCTGCTACCGCCCCACAGGCGCTGGTCAAGGCCACGGCAACTGCCGCCAAGACAACGACCGTGCCGATCGTCGCCCCTGACACGCCGCCGAGCGGCCATCCCACGGCGATGACGGCACCCACAGCGCCCAGGAGAGCACCGGCTCCACCGATGATCGCCCCTTCGACGCCCGCGAGCTGTCGGATCGAACTTTCGGTCCAGCCCACTGCTCGCAGGGTGTTGATCTCCATGGCTCGCTCCCGAAGACCAACGTAGATGACATTGGCGACCGTCATCAGGCTCGTCGCCAGGAGCATCGCCATCAGGGCTGCGTCAGCGCCCGAAACCCGGGCCTGCACCTCGTTGCCGAGCAGACTTCCGGTGATTGTTCCCGCGTAATCGTTCCTGATCGCCAACAGTGCCGATCCTGCGATCACCGTCAAGGCCACCGCCGTCGCCGCGGTAAGGGTGCGACCCGGCGAGCTCAGGGCGTTGGTCCAGGCGAGGCCTGCTGGCGTCGGTCGGCCTCGGGTCCGGCGTACGGACACTGCCCGGACATCTGGGGCCAGCGAAGGGTAACGACGGGCCGCGCGGAGCGCCGGAACGAGCGCGATGAGAGCGGTCATCACAGTCACGATCGCGAGTGCGGCAAGCGACGCGACCAAAGGCACGTGAAGTGCGGTGATCGCAACCAGTACCCCGCCAAGAGCAAGCGTGACGAGGCCCCCCAGAAAAGCGAGTATCGTCGCCTCGACGACCAGGAGGCCCACGACCCGACGCCGACGCCAGCCGAGGACGCTGAGGACGGCCAACTCCCGGCGGCGACCTCGCAGGTTGGCCACCATATTGCCGGCGAGGAGCCCGAAGCACATCACGGTCACCAGGCCGAACAGTGTCACCGTCTTTTCGTCAGTAGCGCGTACGACGGTCAGGGCGGCGCCCTTTCGGGGCCACATCTCATCAAGGAGCACGGGTGGCCGTCCGAACTGGCCGGATGGCAGGTTGACCGACCGCACCTCAGGCGAGGAACCGAGGGTCACGTCGACCTCGAGGCCTGGAATAGCCGCGATTTGTTCCGCCACCTGCGTGACCCGCTCGCGGGAGCGTCCGTCGACACCGTCGACGTCCGACACTCGTACCCGCAGTGCCCCCACGACGTCGTCGCGTCCTGTCAGCCGCACCGCGTTCTCGACGGAGATCAGGGCCGACGGTGGCAGCGCCAGATAGCTCGTCGGGTTGGAGTTCGGACCGAGGTGGACCTGCCGACCGTCGGCCAGCGCGGGAAGCCCAGCGTCGTACAGCTCGAGTGGCACAGCAGCGAACTCGGAGAACTGTCGGATTGAGTTCGGCTCGAACGTGCCCACCGTACGAACGCGCGCGGGACGCCTGACGTCCTGCGGGTCGAGGAAGGCAGGGCCGACCACGGACCGGAAAACGACGTCCCCGCTCAACAACGGTTGCAGCGCCCGGCGCCCGGTTGCCCGTTCGCCATGGTCGGACACTGCCGTGCTCCATGCGGCCGGAGGATCAGCGGAAACGGGTATGCCTTGCTGCCGGCCGTCCGGGGCGGTCGAGACGCTGGCCGGGCCGATCTTGAGACCGCGATCCAGCCGAACCTCACTGCCCGGCGAGACCTGGGAATGGTAGACGTCCGCCAGGTCGTGCGAGGAAGTCACCTTCCGGATACTGCGAGCCGAGGTCAGCTCCGACAACAACTCGCGAGGAGGGCGCTTGACCAGATCACCCGCATCCACCAGCGCGGTCTCGACCAAGAGCCGCTCATCGAGCGGAAGCCGTTCGGCGACGAGTGCTTGAACGATCAGCTCGGAGTCCGCCGTGGACTCTCCCACGCCACCGGCCAGGTAGCGTCCGCGTCGCACCGAGGCGGGGAGGTCGACCAGATCGGCTTCGGCGGCCGGATCGATCACACCGATCGGCAGCCACAGCGGAGTCGTCATGACGAGCTGCGGATCCGTGACGACTGCCGGGGCAGTGGGAGCGCCCGTGACTGGATCGGGCAGTTCGTTGACGCCGGTGAAATCCTTGTATCGGCCGTCCGGCAGAGCTTGGAAGACCGAAAACGTGGACATGTTCAGCTGCGGACTGCCTCGGTCGACCCCGGGCTGCGGCGCCAGGAACTGCGTGCCGCAGATGGGAACCCAATCGCCCGCGTCGGTCTTCTCAAGATAGACGTACGGCACCTGAACGTGCGCGCAGCCGAGGTCCAGAAGGTCTTCCTGCGAGAGGAGACGGTTGTCGGGCGTGGTGAAGCCCTCGCGTCCGTCGTCTGTCACGATGTGACGGGGAACCGCCACGGGGCGGGTAGTGACGTACGCGAAGCGGGGCTCGGAATCATCAACCCTGGTGAGGCCGGCATCCGCGAGCGTCGACGGTCGAACCCGGACCACTTGCTGCTCGCGGGTGCGGTCGATGATCGACGACAGGGCGATCGGTACCTCCAGGTTCACCCCGATGTACCCGAGCACCCCTGCTGGAGCGGCGGCGTCCACTCCAGCGATCGAGCTGACCGCCTTCCACTGCGCGAGGGTGATGCCGCCGTCATGTCCGATGAGATATCCCGGACGGACCAGACCGGACTCGACCTCGGAACGACTGCGCGAACCTGCGGGACGGACCAGCAGGTCGTACGCTCCTCGGGAGTTGGCGCTGACGAATTGATCGATTGCCAGTCGACGACTTTCCGACGTTCCAGCCAGGACGAGGAATCCGCTCATGACGATGACGACAGCCGCCATCGTGGTGACCAGGCGGTAGGGTCGAGCGATGCCCTGCTGGATAGCGAGCTTCAGCACTACTGTTCCACCCGCAGGTTCCATGTGAGGCCGGATGGGGCTTCGACCCGGATGCGGTACGTGGCGGGTGTGTCGATGACGATTTGATTGGCGAAAGGCGCGCCCGCCAAGTCGTCACACGGCACTGGCAGGACAGCCAGCGGCTCAATATGCAGCTTCAACGTGCCGTGGTCGCACCGACCGGTCAGCCACAGATCGCCCACCGCGACGCTGGCCTTGCCCACCGTGCGTGATCCGGTGGTGGCCGCGACGACCAGAAGTGTCGGACCGTCTCCGGCGGGCGGGGTCCCGACAATGGGCTCCGGCCGGGGCGTGGGTCGACGGGAGGTGTCCGGCGTCGGAGCGCTGCCCGTTGTCGTGGCGGTCTCCGTCGACCTGGTGCCCGCCGAGGTGCATCCGCCAAGCGCCACGGCGCACAGCGCGCCGACGACGAGCGAAGTCGACAAGGTTCGCTTGGACATGTGAACGCCCTTTCGGCCGGTGTATCGAAACCGCTCGGGTCCAGGCGTCCCAATGGACGCCTGGACCCTACGAGCTCAGATCGAGGTCTGCCACAACTTCCAGCCGACACCGGTGGGATGCTTGGCAAGGGTGATCGAGGTCGTCGCACCCGTGCAGTTGGTGTATTCGCGACCGAAAGTTCCCTTGGTCTTCCGCACGTTCACGCCGTAGGTGGCCCATTGGATCTTGTTCGCCGGGACGGTCATCGGACCGGCGGTAATTCCGGCCTTTGCCGTCAGGGTGTAGGTAGCGGCGATGCCCAGGGTGGTTGCGGCGTCCGCATTGATCACCGCAAGGCTGATGCCACCCGAAATGGTAGTCGAGTAGCTCGCGGTAACGGAGACCGAGCCGGTTACCTCCGAGGTGAAGGAGGCGCTTGTGGGTGTCGGATTCTGGTTCCGGACATAGAGCTCGGGACCGACGCGCACGTGATCGTTACCCAAGCTCGAGATGTTGTAGTAGTAGGAGTCGGCGACGCAGGCCGTGGGCCCGGCCTCCGTCGCCGAGGCCGGTGCTGCCGGGGCGGCAACGACGGCGACGAGAGCAGCGGCCATGAGCCCGGCCTGCACTGTCCTTCTCGTTACGGGTAGGATGGACTGTGTACTCACGGGACCTCCGAGGGTTTGACGTGGGAACACAGCGGCTGCGGTGTTGGCGCACCGCAGCCGCACTAAGGGCTATAGAAGCTCCTCTTTTCCCTGGCGAAACAGTAACAGAATCAATTCACGGCGGTTGTCCCGTCGCGGGACGCCGCGTCCGTCACCAGGGCCCCTTCGACGATCACCGAGCACGTCACCGCAGGCCGGATGGATCTGGTGGACGACCTGGAAGGACCACCTGGTAGCTCCGACGGATGTCTTCTTGCCCTGGCGCTGGAAGTTCCGGTCGAGGTCAGGAGCTCCAGCCGCCCACGCCGCCGCTCCCGGTGTTGCTGCCGTCCGAACGATTCCGGTGGTCGTCGAGCCGGCGGCGGGCCTCGGCGGATGCCCGGAGGTCGCGTACCCGGCGGCCGTCCACGCGTGTCTGCCGACGACGACGCAACAGGCCGGCGACGAACACGGCGGCCGCGATGACGAGTACGAGGATCACCCAGCGCATGTCGACCTCCCGGTGTCATATGCCTGCCCCCAGTGTCCGCAGCCGGTCAAGGGCCCGCTCCCTCGCGATCACCGCTGTTTGGCTCGCTCTCGGGAGCCGCTCAGGCTGGATGGTCGTGCAGGAACGACTGGGCCGCCGCCTTCGCGGCCGCGGTCGCCTCCTCCGTCTGGTCGAAGGCCGCGCCCCATCCGACGTACAGCTCGAAAAAGCGATCGGCCACGGGTCGCAGCTCCGGCAACCGGGATGTGGCCGCCTGGCAGTAGATCTCGTGCGCCAGGTCCTGGGCGTCACCCTCTCCCGCAACGATGCTCGCCGCTGCCTGACGCATGAGGTGCAGCCGAGCGCCGCGCTCGTCCGGCACCGGCGAGCCGAGTTCGTCCATCGCCTGCCGGAACAGATCGACGGCCTCCCGCGACTGGCCCTTCGACAGGCCGGCAAGCTCACGCAGACCCGGCGAGTCGATGCCTCGGGTCAGAGCGTGAGCAGCCGCCATCGGCAGGGCTTCGCCGACCGGTTCGTCCATCGCCAGCCGGATGGCGAGGTCGCGCAGGTGCTCCACGCCCGAGAGGCTAGGCGACGGACGAGAACAGCGTCGACCGTCGCGATGAGGTGTAGCGCGGGGTCAGTGGATGCCCGCGGCGTGGAGGCGCCGGGTGGCGTCCGGGTCGATGCTGGTCCGCGCGAGCGAACCGGGCGCATCCGCGGAACCGGTGCTGAACGCGCTCACCACCAGCACGACGGACAGCACCGGCATGAACAGCGTCCGGACCAGCATGGCCCAGCACGCCTTGACGCCGATCCGGCTGCCGTCCTCGACCCGCACGAGCTGTGTGCCGGTGAGGACCGCGCCGAGCGCGCGGCCGTTGCCGTAGCAGAGGCCGTAGAGAACCGGCACCAGTACGAACAACGCGAGCACCGCCCCGGCGAGGGCACCGCCGGAGAGGGGCACGGCGCGGTCCACCACGGACAGGGCGACGACACCTACCGCGACAGCGAACAGGCACACCACGAAGTCGATGAGCCAGGACATGACCTGCGCCATCGTGCCGGCCTTGACATACAGCGTGCCGTTGCCGAACATCGCGATCCGCTTGGCCTTCCGGGCACCGAGCACGTGCTCTGCCTGCGCCTGGGCGGCTTCCAGTCGGGTCAACGGCCGGCCCGTGGCGCGGACTGTCACAGCGCTCTCCTGTTGTCGTCGCGAGCACGATGTGCGCCTCGCCTGGGTGCGGACACCCCGCCGTGCCGCATTCCGCTGGAGAGTAGTCGACGCGAGCACTGTTCATGTCCACTGGTCGAGGTGATGGTGCACCTGGACGTCACTGTGGATGCGGAGGCGGGAGCGGCGCGCCGAGTACGCCGGCGCGCCGGTGTCGCTGGCCCTCTACCTCGGCGCCTACCTCGTGGTCGCCGGCCGGCGCACCGCACCGCCGCTTCGTCGGGTGGACCCGGGAAGCCGGTCCGCACGAGCGATATGACTGAGAGGCATAAATATTCCTCTCAGTCATATCGGCTCGACGGCATCAATCTTCCGGCAGGCATGACCCTGTGTGACCGGATGGCCCGGCGTTGCCGGCGGTGAGCGGCAGCGTGGGCCAGGCCGCGAGGTCGTGGAGCATCTGCCGGTCGTGGGTGGCGACGACCACCGCGGCCCTGGTCGTCAGCAGGGCGGCGGTGAGGTCGTCGACGAGCGGCGCGGACAGGTGGTTCGTGGGTTCGTCGAGGATCAGCAGGTCGGGACGTTCGGCCAGGCGCAGTGCCAGGTTCAACCGCCGTTGCTGTCCGTGCGACATTCGGCCGACGGGGGTACGCCGGGCCTCGGCGTCGAGCAGGTTCGTCGCGCCCAGCGGCAGGGTCGTGCCGGCGCCGAGACGCCCGGTGGAGCGCAACCGGCCCACGTGCTGCTCGTACAGGTCGTGCGCGAGCAGCGCCGGTGGCCAGTCGGGCACCTCCTGACCGAGGTACGCGACGCGCGCCCCGGACAGGTGCCGGACCTCCCCGGTCGACGGCGTGAGGTCGCCGGCCAGCACGGAGAGCAGCGTGGACTTGCCGGCGCCGTTGGGTCCGGTCACCAGCAGGCGGTCCCCGCCGTCGAGCGTGAGCGTGACCCGGGTACGCAGGCGCCCGGCCACCGTGACGTCGTGGCATCGCAGGATCGGCAGGCCGGGGCGGGTGTCCAGCGGCGGCCAGCGCAGCGGCTGCGGTGGCTGCGGCACGGTGACGCGGTGCGCGTCGAGCGCCTCCTGCCGGCGTCGCAACGCCTGGACCAGTCCGGGCGCGCGGGACTGGCGCTGGTGCTTGCCGTGCCCCTTCTCCGGGCGCCAGCCGGTGCTGAGCCGGTCCTGCGCCTCCCGTACCCCGTCGGCCAGCCGCTGGTGCTCGGCCTGCTGGGCCTCGTGGTCGCGTACCCAGTGCGCGAAGTCGCGGCGGCGCCCGTCCTGCCAGGCGGCGTAGTCCCCGGCGTAGCGGCGCGGACGCCCGTCGGCGCTGGGGTCGAGGTCCAGGAACTCCGTGGCGACGTCCCGCAGCAGCGCGCGGTCGTGGGTCACCAGCACGACGCCGCCCGGATGGTCGCGCAGCCGCGCGGTGAGGAAGGCCAGGCTGTCCGCGTCGAGGTGGTTGGTCGGCTCGTCCAGCATCAGCAGGTCGACCCGCGCTCCCAGCAGGCACGCCAGGCGTACCCGGTAGCGCTGGCCGACGGACAGCGTGGCCAGCTCCCGGTCCCGGTCCGGGCAGGCGTCCAGGCCGGCCAGCGCCACGTCGACTCGCCGCTGCGCGTCCCAGGCGTCCAGGCGGGCCGCCGCGTCCAGGGCGGTCGCGTACGCGTCGTCCGCGCCCGCCCGGCCCTCGGTGAGCGCGATCGTGGCGTCGTCCAGCGCCCGCAACGCGCGTTCGAACTCCCGGATCGCCTCCCGGACCAGCGTGCCGACCGTCTCGCCGTGCCGTGACTCCAGGTTCTGCCGGGCGACGTCGATCGTGCCCAGCCGTTCCACGGTGCCCTGGTCGGGCGCGAGGAGGCCGGCCAGCACGTGCAGCAGCGTGGTCTTGCCGCGCCCGTTCTCGCCGACGACGGCCAGTCGGGAGGCGGCGGAGACGGTCACGCTGACGTCGGACAGCACGACCCGGCCGCCGCGTACGACGCGGACGCCGTCGGCCCGCACGTGCGCCCGGTGTCCGGCGGGCAGCGAACCGCCCGAGGTGGATGGGGAGGAAGGAATGTTGTCGAGGTTGCGCACAGTCCGCTCTTCGGCTCGTCGTGGAGCCGGGCAGCGCGAGGACACCGCCCGGCGGGAACGCCAGGACGGCGGAGCAGAGCTGGTACGTCAGAAGAAGCCGGTCACCCTGCCGCCGTCAGCGGAGGGACCAGGGCTTCATGACAGCGGCGAAGAACCTCATGCGATCAACAGTACCCGGGGCCGGGCCGGAGATCACCGGAATTACCGGCGGAGGCGGGCGGAGGCCTCGGCGTCGAGCAGGTCGTTCACCGCCAGCGCCGAGTTGATCAGCGCGAGGTGGCTGAACGCCTGCGGGTAGTTGCCGATCTGCTCACCGGTGGAGGCGATCTCCTCTGCGTAGAGGCCCAGGTGGTTGCTGAAGGTGAGCATCTTCTCCAGCGTGAGCCGGGCGTCGTCGAGCCGGCCGGAACGGGCCAGCGCCTCGACGTACCAGAACGTGCACATGTTGAAGGTGCCCTCGTGGCCGGGCAGCCCGTCGGGGGAGTGGACCGGGTCGTAGCGGTGGACCAGGCTGTCCGAGACCAGGTCCCGTTCGATCGACTCCAGGGTGGACATCCACAGCGGGTCGCTGGGCGTGACGAAGCCGACCGCCGGCATGTAGAGCAGGGCCGCGTCGAGCACGTTCTCGTCGTACGCCTGCACGAAGCTGCCGCGTTCCCGGTGGAAACCGCGGGCCATGACCTGGTTGTAGATCCGGTTGCGCTGCTCGATCCAGCAGCTCATGTCCCCGGGCCGGCCGGTGCGGCTGGCCAGCCGGATGGCCCGGTCCAGCGCCACCCAGGACATCACCCGGCCGAACGTGTAGTTGCGGGGATGGTGGCGGCTCTCCCAGATCCCGGCGTCGCGCTGGTCCCAGTTGTGGCAGACCCAGTCGATCAGGCGCACGGTGCTCTTCCACACCTGGTGCGACACACGGATGCCCTGCTCGTCGGCGAGGTGCATGGCGTAGAGCGCCTCGCCGTGGATATCGAGCTGGATCTGGTCGGCAGCGCCGTTGCCGATCCGCACCGGCCGCGAGCCCCGGTACCCCTCCAGGTGGTCGAGCACCTCCTCGTGCAGGTCCGAGGAGCCGTCGACCCGGTACATGATCTTCAGTGGGTCCTGGTGGTCGCCGGCCTCCCGGATGCGCTCGTCGAGCCAGTCCATGTACCGGCTGACCTCCTCGGTGAACCCGAGACCGAGCAGCGCGTGCACGGAGAACGAGGTGTCGCGTACCCAGGTGTAGCGGTAGTCCCAGTTGCGGGTGCCGCCGACCAGCTCGGGCAGCGCGGCGGTCGGCGCGGCGATCATCGCGCCGGTCGGCGCGTACGTCATGAGCTTGAGCGTGATGGCGGAGCGCTCGACCATCTCCCGCCAGCGGCCGGTGTAACGGGAGCGTTCGACCCAGCGCCGCCAGTAGTCCCGGGTCCACTCGAACATGCCCTGGACCTCTTCCGGCGGGATGGTCCGGGGTTCCTCTCCGCTGGTTTCCAGGACCACCCCGCCGGTGTCGCCCTCCTTCAGGGTGCCGTACGCGATCAGGTCGCCGTCCTCCATGCGGATCTCGCCGGTCTGTGCCCAGAGTTGCCGCACCGGGTCGATCGGGTTGAAGGCGAGCGTCTCCGACGGGCTGCGGAACAGGTAGCCATTGCGGTGCCGCTCCAACTCGTGGCTCTCGCGTGCGTAGTCGAAGCGGGGCCGGCACTCCACCCGGAAGCGCATGGTGCCGCGCACCATGTTGACCATGCGCACGATGCGGTGGGAGTCGGTGACGCGCTCGCCGGTGACCGGCATGAAGTCGATCACCTCGGCGACGCCGTCCGCGCTGATGAACCGGGTGATCAGGATCGGCGTGCCGGGCAGGTAGAGCTGCTTGGTGACGTACCGGACCTCGTGTGGGGCGATCTGGAAGAAGCCGCCCTTCTCCTTGTCCAGCAGCGCGGCGAAGATGCTCGGCGAGTCGAAGCGCGGCGCGCAGAACCAGTCGATCGTTCCGTCGCAGGTCACCAGCGCGGCGGTCTGCAGGTCGCCGATGAGCCCGTGATCCTCGATCGCCGGATAGCTCTTCACGTCGTCTCCCCGGTTCGGCTGCCCTCTCCGGCTCAACCTAAGGGAAGAATTGTCAGGTTAGGGGGGATTAGTGGTCACCCACTCTCCCGCGCGGCCCGCCGCGCCTCGACCGCCCGGCGGGTCTCCGCCTGCACCAGGTCCGCGTTGATCATCGCCGCGGTCCGGGCGCCCGCCGCCGCGGCGGCCCCGACCTGCGCCGACAGGTCGGTCACGTTGCCCGCCGCCCACACCCCGGAGACGTCGGTACGCCCCGACTCGTCGACCGGCAGGTACTCGCCCATCCCGCTGGGGTGCGGTTGCGGGCGCAGGCCCAGCCCGGCCAGGAACCCGGCCCGCGCCACCATCCGGGGCGCGACGGTGAGCACCTCACGCTCGACCGTGCGGCCGTCGCGCAGGCGTACCCCGGTCAGCCGGTCCCCGGCCGTCTCGATGGCCGCGACCTCGCCCTCGACCACCGGCACGCCGCGCGCGGCGAGCTGTTCGGCCTGTTCGCCGGTCAGTGGCGGCGCGGTGTGCCGCAGGTAGACCACGTCGTCGCTCCACTGCCGGAACAGCAGCGTCTGGTGCACCGACATCGGGCCGGTGCCGATCACCCCGATCGGCTGCTCGCGCACCTCCCAGCCGTGGCAGTACGGGCAGTGCACCAGGTCCCGCCCCCAGCGCTCACGCAGGCCGGGCACCTCCGGCAGCTCGTCGACCAGGCCGGTGGTGACGAGCACCTGGCCGGCGCGGAAGCGGCGGCCGTCGGCGAGCGCCACCGCGAACCCGTCGCCGTCCCGGTCCACCGTCTCGACCCGGCCCTCGGTCAGGTGCCCGCCGTAGCCGCGGACCTCGTCCCGGCCGCGCGCCAGCAGCTCGGCCGGCGGCACGCCGTCGTGCCCCAGCAGCGCGTGCACGCCGTCGGCGGATGCGTTGCGCGGCTCGCCGCCGTCCACCACCAGCACCGACCGGCGTGCCCGGGCCAGCATCAGCGCGCCGCTGAGCCCGGCCGCGCCGCCGCCGATCACCAGTACCTCGTAGTTCTCGGTCATCGTGACCACCTCCGCGACCAGCCTGCGACCGGGTCCGGCAGAACTGCAAACTCTGTTGCTGATGTGGCAAACTGGCAGGCATGGACGACGACCTCGACCAGGCCCTCGACGCGGTCGGCCCCCGGCTGCGCGCGCTGCGCCGCGAGCGGGAGACCACCCTCACCGACCTCTCCGCCGCCACCGGCATCTCGGTGAGCACGCTGTCCCGGCTGGAGTCCGGCGGTCGCAAGCCCACGCTGGAACTGCTGCTCCCGCTGGCCCGCGCGCACGGCGTCACGCTCGACGAGCTGGTCGGCGCCCCACCCACCGGCGACCCGCGCGTCCACCTGCGGCCGGTCGCCGCGCACGGGATGACCATGCTGCCGCTCACCCGCCGCGCCGGCGGCATCCAGGCGTACAAGCTGATCATCCCGGCCGGCGGGCGGTCCGAGCCCGAGCCGAAGACCCACGAGGGGTACGAGTGGGTCTACGTGCTGAACGGGCGGCTGCGGCTCGTGCTCGGCGAGCACGACCTGGTGATGGTGCCGGGTGAGGCGGCCGAGTTCGACACCCGCGTACCGCACTGGTTCGGCCGCGCCGACAGCGAGGGGGTGGAGTTCCTCAGCCTCTTCGGCAGCCAGGGCGAACGCGCCCACCTGCGCGCCCGCCCTCGCGCCTCCCGCTGACTCGCCCCACAAGGGCCGGGGCGTCGGCGCGCTTCGCCGTGCGGGGGCGCAGCAGCGCGTACGCGAGCACGACGGCGACCACCACGAGCCCCGCGCCGACCGCGAACGCCGCGTGGAAGCCGCTGGTCAGTGCCGTGGCCCGGTCGTCGCCGAGCGCGGCCCGGCCCGCGGTGCGCGCGGCGGCCAGCGTGGACAGCACCGCGACCCCGAACGCCATCCCGAGTTGCTGGGTGGTGTTGAACAGCCCGGAGGCGAGACCGGCGTCCTCGGTGCGGGCGGCGGACATGCCGAGCGCGGTGAGCGCCGGCAGCACCAGCCCGAACCCGCCGGCCAGCAGCATCACCGGCAGCACGTCGGGCAGATACCGGCCGTCCACCGGCACCCGGGCCAGCAGCCCGAACATGGCCACCAGCAGGACGAGCCCGGCGGTCAGCACGGCTCGCTCGCCGAAGCGGGCGTTGAGCCGGGCCGAGACGCCGAGCGACACCGCGCCGATCACCACGGCGGCCGGCAGCAGCGCCAGCCCGGTGCGGGTGGCGTCGTAGCCGAGCACCTGCTGGAGGTAGAGCGTGACGAGGACCTGGAACGCGAACGTCGCGGCCACGGTGAGGACCTGCACCACGTTCGCCACCGCGACGCCGCGTGAGCGCAGCAGCCGCAGCGGCATGAGCGGGCGGCGCGCGGTGGCCTGCCGGGCCACGAACCCGGCGACCAGCGCGACGGCGAGCGCGCCCAGGCCGAGCGTGTGCGCCGACGTCACCCCGTACCGCTCGATGGTGACCACCGTGTAGATGCCGAGGACCAGCCCGGCGGTGACCAGCAGCGCGCCCGCCACGTCGGCTCCGGCGGCCAGGCCCAGACCACGGTCCGCGGGCAGCGTGCGGACCGCGAGGACGATGGTGGCCAGCCCGATCGGCAGGTTGATCAGGAAGATCCAGTGCCAGCCCAGCGCGTCGGTGAGCAGGCCGCCGGCGACCTGTCCGATGGCTGCCCCGGCCGCGCCGGTGAAGGCGAAGACGGCGAAGGCCCGGGCCCGCCCGGCGGCGTCGGGAAAGAGCGTGACGAGGATGCCGAGGCTGACCGCCGTCGCCGCCGCGCTGCCGACGCCCTGGAGGAAGCGGGCCGCGACGAGCGTGGCGCTGTTCGTCGCCAGCCCGGCCAGCGCGGAGGCGGCGGTGAACAGCGCGGTGCCGCCGAGGAACATCGCCCGGCGCCCGATCAGGTCGCCGAGCCGGCCGGCGAGCAGGAGGAGGCTGCCGAACGCGATCAGGTACGCGTTCACCACCCAGCTCAGGCCGGCCGGGGAGAAGCGCAGGTCGCGCTGGATGGCCGGCATCGCCACGGTGACGATGCTGCCGTCCAGGATGGTCATCAGGGTGCCGGTGGCGAGCACGCCGAGGGCGAGCCGGCGGGAGCGGGGAGCGGACATGGAGTCCTCCTGTCGAGAGGTGCGACAGGAGAGACCGTAACGGATGGTTCCGTTGCAGACAATCTATTGGGGAACTATTGGCGGGCGCGGCGCGCCGGTTTCGGGCTCTGCACCGGCGTGGCCAGGTGCCCGGCGGTCAGGCGCCGAAGCGCGCGCAGGAAGACCTCCCGCTCGTCGTCCGGCAGGCTCGCCAGCGTCTCGGCGTGCACCCGGTCGACGATCTCCTGGCTGCGGGCAGCCACCCGGGCGCCCTCCTCGGTCACCGCGATGATCCGCGCCCGCCGGTCGGTACGCGACGGGCGCCGCTCGGCCAGCCCGGCCCGCTCCAGCGCGTCCACCGTCACCACCATCGTCGTCTTGTCCATGTCGCCCATCTCGGCGAGCTGGATCTGCGTACGCTCCTCGGGCAGCGCATGTGCGAGCACACAGTGCATCCGGGCGGTTAGCCCGATCTCGGCGAGCGCCGCCGCCACCCGCGTACGCAACACGTGGCTGGTGTGGTCGAGGAGGTACGACAGGTCCGGGCTGCTCATCCGCCCAGCGTACCGATGCTTCCGTGCCGGACGATCCGGCTCGGACCCGGTCCGGGCCCGGATACGATCTTGTGAGAAGTCGTCGGCGAGAGGGGTTTGGTGCGGTGAGCGACGTGCAGGTCAGGCAAGTGGTGGTGGGTTACGACGGGTCTCCGGCCGCCAGTGCCGCTATCGAGGCGGGAGCGCTGCTGTTCCCCGGCGCGCACGCGTGGATCGGGCACCTGTGGACACCCCCGTTCGCCAGCGAGGAACTGCGCAAGCGGCTCTGGACCGGCAACCGCAACATCAACGTGTTCGTGGAGGCCATCGAGCGCGAGGGCGGCCGGGAGGCCGACCGGATGACAGCGGTCGGCGTGATGCTGGGCCGCGCCGCCGGCTGGGACGCCGAGCCGCTCGTGTGCCGCAGCTACGGCGGTGAGGGGCTCCGGCTCGCCGAGCTGGCCGACGAGAAGCAGGCCGACGTGCTGCTGCTCGGCTCACGCGGCCTCGGCGGCGCCCGCGCGGTGCTCGGCAGCGTCTCCGACATGGCAGTGCACTACAGCCCGCGTCCCGTGCTCGTGGTGCCGCACCCGCTGCTGACCGACGAGCACGACGCGCTCGCCGCCGGGCCGGTGGTGGTCGGCTGGGACGCCTCGACCGGGTCCGAGGCCGCGCTCGCGGCCGCCCGCCGTCTCCTCCCCGAGCGGGAGATCGTCCTGGTCGCCGTCGACGGCGACGAGGGGGACACGCCGGAGACCCTCGACGGGCAGCCGGTGACCACAGTGCGGGTCCGCGCCGGTGGCGGCGCGCCCGGGCGCGCGGTGGCCGAGGCGCTCTCCACGGTCGCCACCGAGCGTAAGGCGAGCCTGGTGGTGGTCGGCTCGCGCGGGCGGACGGCGGTCCGCAAGATCCTGCTCGGCAGCGTCGCCATGGCCACCCTGCACCGCGCGCACCGGCCGGTGCTCGTGGTGCCGCAGAGCCCGGTCCGCGAGGCGGAGTAACCCTTCTCCGGCGCTGTTCGCCGTGCGGGTGGAACGCCGTGGATGTCTCCGGAACCGGGAGGCACCCGTGGTGTTCCACTCGCCGTCCGGCGTGCGGGACCCGCTGCCGGGTGAGCGGTCTGCACGCTGGCAGCGGTCGATGTGTGGCCACTATCCTCGGTCGTGGAGAGCCAGTCGCCATCCGACGGAGTTGTCGATGCTGAAAGGTCTGGCAGCAGACCGGCACGCGCAGGGGGACAGCCGCCGGCTCAACCTCGGCGCGCTGCTGCGGCGTGTCCACCTCACCGGCCCGGTGACGCGGGTCGAGCTGGCCGACTGGATGGGCGTCAACCGCAGCACGGTCATGGGGCTCACCGCGGAACTGGCGGCGGCCGGCCTGGTCCGCGAGGTGACGGCCGGCGGCAGTGGCCGGGCCGGGCGTCCCTCGCGTGTGGTGCGTCCCGCCTCCGACACCGTCTACGTCCTGGCCTTCGACATCGCCGTGGACCGGCTCGTGGCCGCCCGCGTCGGGCTCGGCGGGGTGGTGTCGGCACGGCTGGAGGCGGAGCGCCCACGTGCCGGGGCCGACCTCGACTCCGTGGTCTCGGTGCTCGCCGACTTCGGGCGGGCCCTGCACCACGCCGCGCCACCCGGGTCGGTGTGCGTGGGCGTGGGCGCCTCCTACTGCGGCATGATCAGGCCGGGCGACGGGATGGTCCGGTTCGGACCGGACATGGGGTGGGTGGACCAGGCGTTCGGCGCCGAGCTGGCGCGGCGGCTGGATCTGGGCCTGCCCGTCCTGGTCGGCAACGAGGCGCACCTCGGTGCGCTGGCCGAGCATCAGCGCGGGGCCGGCGTCGGCGTGCAGAACCTGGTCTACCTGCACGGTGACGTGGGTGTCGGCGGCGGCATCATCGTGGGCGGGGAACTGCTCGACGGCGACGGCGGGTACGCCTCCGAGGTGGGGCACATGCTCGTGAACCCGTACCAGGGGCGGCCCTGCGGCTGCGGCTCGCGCGGGTGCCTGGAGGCCGAGGTCGGGGAGCGGGCGCTGCTCGACGTCGCGGGCCGCCCGGCGCGGGAGAAGGGGCGCGAGGCGGTACGGGCGGTCGTCGCCGCCGCCGCGCGGGGCGAACCCGCAGCCCAGGACGCGCTGCGGCACATCGGTGACTGGCTGGGCATCGGCGTGGCGAACGTGATCAATTTGTTCAACCCCGGCGTGGTGATCTTCGGCGGCACGCTGAGCGAGGTCTTCCCCGCCTCGGCGGCGCACGTACGCAGCCGGATCGCCGCCAACGTGCTGCCCATCTCCCGCGACAAGGCCCGCCTGCGCGTCTCCGCACTCGGCTACGACGCGACCTTGATCGGCGCCGCCGAACTGGGCTTCTCCCCGTTGTTCGCCGACCCCCTCGGCACCCCCGCCCGCGCATAGCCACGCGGGGCGGGTCAGGAGGGCAGGCGGTGGGTCAGCCAGGGGAGCAGGGACTCGCCCTGTAGGCGCTGGAACGCGCGTACGGTCGGGATGCCGGGTGGTGGGGGCTGGCGGGCGCCGTCGAGGAAGAAGCCGGTGAACCCGGCCAGCACTCCGGTCAGGTCGGCCGCGTCGACATCAGCCGTCAGCCGTCGGGCGGCCAGCAGCGCGTCGGGGTCGTGCCCGCCGTACACCTGCACGTTGACGACGGTGAGCAGGGTGTCCAACCAGGCCGGCCCGCGACAGGCCCATGGCCAGTCGACGACGGTGACCGACCCGTCCGGGCCGAGCAGCAGGTTGTCGGCGCGTACGTCGACGTGGCAGAGCGTGTCGCCGGTGAGCGCGGCCAGTCCCCGGTCGGCGGCGGCGCACAGTTCGGGCAGGTGGGACCGGGCCCACGGGTCGAGGCCGGCCGGCGGGTCGGCGGCGAGGCGTCGCCACCCGCCGAAGTCGTGCGCGAGTAGTTCGGCGGCGGTGGTCACGCTCACCCCGGCGGGTGCCGGAGTGAGCGCGGCGGCCATGGCCTCCAGCGTGGACAGCACGGCGGCCAGCTCGTCAGCCCGCCACGGGGTGGCCGGGTGCCGGCCCTCCACGTCGGTGAGGACGAGCGCTATCCAGTCGCCGTCGTCGTAGCTGCCGAGCAGCCGGGGTGCGGGCGCGCCCGGCGGCAGGGCGGCGGTGATCCGTGCCTCGGCGCGGTACAGGCCGGGGCTGCGGTCGTTCTGCGCCGGGCTGACCGCCTTGACGAAGGCCCGGCCGCCACCCGCGGTACGGACCCGGTCGGCGGTGCCGGGGGAGAAGCCGCCCGGCTGTGACACCGCCGCCACCACCCGGTCGCCGAGGACGGCCTCGACGGCGTCGCGGACGTGCGCGGGCAGTTCGGGCCAGTGCAGCCGGATCTTCGTCACCGCTACACGGTGCGTGCCGCCCGCCGTCCGGGGCAAGCGGGTTAACCGTTGCGCGTGTAGCGCAGGACCACCACGCCGGAGTCGAACGGACGCGTCGAGGTGAGCGTGAGCCGCCGCGTGTCGAAGCCGCTGTCGACGAGCTTGATGCCGCTGCCGACGAGCACCGGGTTGAGCTTGACCACCAGCTCGTCGATCTCGTCGAGGAGCTGACCGGCGAGCTGCCCGCCGCCGCAGAGCCAGACGTCACGCCCGGGCCGGCTCTTCAGCTCGCCGACGAAGGCGGCCGGGTCGCCGTCGACGACGTGCACGTCCGGGTAGTCGGCAGGGGGCAGGGAGCGGCTGAACACGTACTGCTCCAGGTGCGCGTACGGGCTTGTCACCCCGATCTTCAGGCCGGGCTCGTAGGTGCCACGGCCCATCAGCACGGTGTCGAAGCGCCCGTTCGGCGGGGAGTCGACGCCGAGCTGGGCGTGGGCGAACGTGGGCAGCGTCTGGGGCCACTCGGCCACCAGGTAGGGCGCCACGTCGGGCATCAGCGGGAGGAAGTCGAACGACCCGTCGGGCGCGGCGATGAAGCCGTCGAGGGTGCTGGCGACGAAGTAGACGAGCTTGCGCAAACCGGCTCCGATGTCCGAGGTGATCCACGACGGCTGTCGTGGTTCGGTGGCGAATCTACAACACCTGTCGTGGTTGTTGCTAGTGTGTTCGCGTGGCCAGGAACCCGGAACGCCGTACCCTGCTCGCCGACGCCGGCCTGCGGGTGCTCGCCGACGCGGGCGCGCGCGGGCTGACCCACCGGGCGGTCGACGCCGAGGCGGGCGTGCCCACCGGCACCACCTCGAACTACTTCCCGTCCCGCGCCGCGCTGCTCGCCGGCCTCGCCGAACGGATCTTCGACCGGATCGCGCCCGACCCGGCCGTGCTGGCCGACCTCGGCCGCCGCGAGCCGTCGCTCGCGCTGATGACCGACTACCTGCGCGACATCGTCACCCGCACCACCCGCGAGCCGGGCCTCACCCGGGCGCTGTTCGAGCTGCGGCTGGAGGCCGCGCGCCGCCCCGAGTTGCGGTCCGCGCTCGGCGGCGTGCTGCGCCAGGGGTACGCGGACGACGTCGCCCACCACGCCGCCGCCGGGCTACCAGGCGGGGCGTACGAGGTGGCGCTGCTGCACTACGCGGTCGACGGGCTCCTGCTCGACCTGCTCACCACCTCGATCGACGCCGGGTTCGACACCGATCAGGTGGTCTCCACCCTCGTCTCCCGTCTGGTCGGCGACACCACCGGTTGAGCGTCCTCGCCGCGCGTTAACCCGGGGTGGCCAGCGGGAACGCTGGCCCGGACGCCCCTGGGAAGGAGCAACGGATGAGGGAACGCACCGGACTGACCATCGGCGTGCTCGGCTCCTACGGCGGACGCAACCTCGGCGACGAGGCGATCCTCACGGGTCTCCTGGACGATCTGCGCCGTCACGAGCCCAACGCCCGGATCATCGTCTTCTCCCGCAACCCGGCGCACACCGCGCTGGCCCACCCCGAGGTCGAGGCGGTGCCGTGGGAGGGCGTCAGCCGGGTCGACTCGTCCCCGGTGCTCAACCAGCTCGACCTGCTCATCCTCGGCGGCGGCGGGATCCTCTACGACAAGGAGGCCCGGCGCTACCTGCGGGTGGTCCGGGTGGCCCAGGAGCGAGGGCTGCCGCTGCTCACGTACGCGGTAGGGGTCGGCCCGCTCACCGACACGCTGGACAGCGGCATGGTGCGCGAGACGCTGGCGCAGGCCGTCGAGGTGACAGTCCGCGACCAGGAGTCCCGGATGGTGCTGGAGGAGGCGGGCCTGGTGAACCCGATCACCGTCACCGCCGACCCAGCGTTCCTGCTCGAACCGGAGGAGTTCCCCCAGCAGTGGCTGCGCGAGGAGGGCGTACCGGCCGGGTCCCGGCTGGTCGGGCTCAGCGTGCGTGAGCCGGGCCGGGCGGCCGAGCGGCTCGACGTGGACGGCTACCACCGCCTGCTCGCCCAGATCGGTGACTTCCTGGTGCACCGGATCGACGCGCACGTGCTGTTCGTGCCGATGGAACGCGACGACATCCGGCACTCCCACGGCGTGCTGTCGCACATGACCGCCGCCGACCGGGGCCGGATCCTGCACGGCGACTACCGCCCGGCGCAGATCCTCGGGCTGATGCGCCACTTCGACCTCGCGGTCGGCATGCGCCTGCACTTCCTGATCTTCGCGGCCATGATGGGCACGCCGTTCCTGCCGCTGCCGTACGCCGGAAAGGTCTTCGACCTGGCCCAGCGGCTCGGTGTGCCGGCGCTGCGCGGCGTGGAACGCGAGGTGGAGGGGCCGTTGCTGGCCGAGGTGGACCGGCTGTGGGACGAGCGGGCGGCCCGGGCCGACGAGACCGCGCGCCGGGTCGCGGAGGTGTGCGAGCAGGCGCGCGGCACCTCGCAGGTGACCCGCAGCGTGCTGGACAGCATCAGGGCCCGCACGCTGACGCACGCGCTGTGAGCCGGGCCGTCAGACCGCCGGGCCGCGCCAGGCGTAGACCCACTCCCGGCCCGGCCGGTCGTCCGACTCCAGCTCGTAGATCTGCGCCTCCGCCAGACCCTGCGCCCCGAGGTGGTGGTGGGTCAGCGGCGGACGGCCGTTGCCGTCAAGCTCGACGGTGACGGTCTCGCCGTCGGCCGCGCCGCCCACCAGAGGGATCTGCACCGAGGAAGCCATGCGCCCATCCTGCCCCGGCCGGCCCGGCCGCGCAGGGGATCACGCGGGGCGGCGGGCCGAGCACACCGCGTACTAGGGTCCGGGAATGGCGCACCCGACGATCGATCCGACACTCGGTCCGGTCCTCGCCCGCACGGGCGGCGAGCGGGCGATCCTCGACGCGTTCCTCGATTTCCACCGGGCCACCGTGCTGCGCAAGGTGCGCGGCCTGACCGACGCCGACGCCACCCGGCGTCTGGTGCCCTCGCTGACCACCCTTGCCGGGCTGCTCCAGCACCTGACGGTGGTCGAGGGGAACTGGTTCCGCTGCCTGTTCGACCCCGAGCCGGGTGACGTCTACGTCACCTCCCAGGCCGACGCCGACGCCAGCTTCGCGCTGCGCCCCGGCGACACAGTCGAGGCGCTCGCCGCCGCGTACGAGGCGGCGTGCGAACAGTCCCGCCGGGTCGCCGCGCGGTTCGACCTCGACCATGTGGTGCCGCACCCGCAGCTCGGCGAGGTGTCGCTGCGCTGGGTGCTGGTGCACCTGGTCGAGGAGACCGCCCGGCACGCCGGGCACGCCGACATCCTGCGCGAGCTGACCGACGGCGAGACCGGCGCGATCTGACGGGTCACTCGCGGGGCAGCAGCCCGTCCGGGTACTCCATCCCGTCGTGCGTGCACGCGGCGGCGGCCACCCGTGCGGCGTACCGGGCCGCGTCGAGGACGTCCGCGCCACGCAGCCGGGCGGCGATCACCCCGGCCGCGAACGCGTCCCCGGCGCCGTTGGTGTCCACCACCGGCCCCGGCGGGGTGGCAGCTGGGACGTGCGCCGGCGGCGCGCCGGGGGTGTGCAGGGTCGCGCCGGCCGCCCCGCCGGTCACCAGCACCGTGCGCGGCGCCAGCCCGGCCGCCTCCGTCCCGGCCCGCTCGCCGAGCCGCGTGTCGCTGACGAAGACCAGGTCAGCGATCCGGGCGAACGGGCGGTGGTAGTCGTTCTCGCCGTCCCAGTCGTGCAGGTCGGTGGAGACCGACGAGGCGGCACGCAGCACCGGCAGGGCGTCCCGGGCCCAATCCATGATCGACAGGTGGACGTGGGCCGCCTCGGCGACCAGCGCCGCCAGCTCCGCCTCAGCGAACGGCGCCGGCCCCGACCACGGGCGCGGATCGTGCAGCGACATCCGCCGGCCGTCCGGGTCGACCAGGTTCACCGAGCGGCGGGTGCCGGCCGGCGCGTCGGCCAGTGTGGTCCGGATCGAGGTACGCGCCAGCGCCGCCCGCACCACGTCACCGGCCGGGTCGGCGCCCAGCACGTCGACGAGCGCCACCCGCAGGCCGAGCGCGTGCGCGGCCAGGGCCACGCCGGAGCCGGTGTTGCCGATCCGCAGGTCGATCGGGGGCACCAGCAGCGAGTCGGCCACAGGTGGCGGCAGGGCGGGCACCCGGGCACGGATGTCCACGCCGAGTCCGCCGATCACGAGAAGGTCGACCATGGCGCCGACGATATCCGCGCCCGGCGGCCTATCCTGACTCCCCGGGGCGCCGTCCTTCCGCCCCGGGTTGCGAGGGGGAGCAGTGCTGGTCATCCACGGGTTGTGGCTGCCCGGCGCCGGACTCGCCCTGTGGGCCGAGGACAGCACGCTCCCGGCCCGCGCGCCGCGCCGCCCCGGCCGCGTGCCGCGTGAGCGCCCGCACCCGTTCGCCGCCGACCACGCCACGCTCGCCGCCGCGCTCGACGGCATGCCGGGCGAGCCGGTCTCCGTCCTGCTGGACCTGCCGACCCGGGCCGGCTCGCCGCTGGACTCGCCGGAGCTGGTCCGGGCCACAGTCACCGAACCGGTCCGCGGCCCGGTCACCCGCGCCGGATGGCGGGCACCCGCCCTGGCGTACGCCCCGGACGCCGCGTACGCGTTGCTGCGCGCCCCGATGCCGGGCCCGGCCGGGGCGAGCCTGCGTCACCTGTGCGAACTGGCAGACTTCGCCGCCGATCTGGTGACCCGCGGCCGGCTGCTGCCGGTCGCGCTGGAGGCGTACCCCATTGGTGTGGCCGACGGAGGGCCGGCCTTGACCGGCGGACGGACCTCGGCGCGGCGGTCACCGACGGTCCCGGGCGTCGCCGGCTCGGACGGGGCGGCGGCCGGGCGGCGGTCCGTGGGGGCGGGTGCGGCCGGTGCGGTCTCGGGTGTCGCGGGGGCCGGGCGGCGGCTGCGGGCCGTGGGCGCGGACGACGTGGCGATGGGATGGGCGCTCTGGCGGCCGCTGCTCACCGGCACCGACGCGGCCTGGGCGCGTGACCTGGCGCTGGCGTTGCCACCGGCGGCCCGCGCCGCCCGGGAGTGGCGACCGGAGCCTCCGCTGAGCGGGTCTGCCGCGACGACGACGGACGCGTGGGACGGGCGGGCCGACGACGTCGGGGCCGGTGCGCTGGTGGCGGAGGCGCTGGACGCGCTCGTCGACGCCGCCGCCCGGGTGGCGCTGGCCGACACCCGGCTGCACCGGGGGATGCGCCCGGTCGGCGCGGTGCCGCGCTGGCTGGCCGCGCTCACCGGACCGGAACGCGCCTTCCCGGCCGAGCCGGACGCGCTGGCGACGCTGCGCGAGGAAATGGACGCCTGGCAGCGCGACGCCGCGGGCGGCGCGGTACGGGCCACGTTCCGCCTGGTCGAACCGGCCGTCGACCCGGTCGCCGAACTGGTCGAGGATGCGGTCTGGCGGGTCGAGTTCGGCCTGCACCCCGCCGACGAGCCGGGGCTCGTGGTGGACGCCGCGCACATCTGGCAGCGGCCCGCGCCCGCGCTCGCCGCCCGGGGCGTGGAGCCGCAGGAGACGCTTCTCGCCGAGCTGGGCCGGGCCAGCCGGCTATGGCCGGAGGTGGACGTCGCGCTGCGTACCGCCGCGCCGGAGGGCATGGAGCTGGACGCCGAGGGCGCGCACCGGTTCCTGCGCGACGGCGCCCCGGTGCTGCACGCGGCCGGGTTCGGGGTGCTGCTGCCGTCGTGGTGGCGGCGTTCCTCGTCCCGGCTGGGAGCACGGTTGCGGGCGCGCAGCCGTACCGCGCCGGGTGCGGTCGCCACCACCGCCGGGAAGCTGGGGCTGGACGCGCTCGTCGACTACCGCTGGGAGCTGGCGCTCGGCGACCAGCCGCTGACCGCCGAGGAACTGGCGTCGCTGGCCGACCTGAAGTCGCCGCTGGTCCGGCTGCGCGGCCGGTGGGTCGAGCTGGACCCGCAGCGGCTGGAGGCGGGGCTGAAGCTGCTGCGCTCCTCCGGCGAGCTGACGGTGGCCGACCTGCTGCGGATGGGCCTGTCCGGCGACGACAACGCCGGTGAGCTGCCGGTGCTGGACGTCGTCGCCGACGGCGCGCTGGGCGAGCTGCTGGCCGGTGAGGCGGAGCGGCGGCTCACCCCGGCCGACCCGCCGCCGGGCTTCAGCGGGACGCTGCGGCCGTACCAGCGGCGTGGACTGGCCTGGCTGGCGTTCCTCCAGTCGCTCGGACTCGGCGGGATCCTCGCCGACGACATGGGCCTGGGCAAGACCGTGCAACTGCTCGCACTGCTCGCCGGTGACCCGCCGGAGACCGGGCCCACGCTGCTTGTCTGCCCGATGTCGCTGGTCGGCAACTGGCAGCGGGAGGCGGCGAAGTTCGCCCCCGGGCTGCGGGTGCACGTGCACCACGGCGCCGAGCGGGCCCGGGGCGAGGGCTTCGCCGCCGCCGTCGGGGAGGCGGATCTGGTGCTCACCACGTACTCGGTGGCGGCCCGGGACGCGTTCGAGCTCGCCGGCGTCGACTGGCACCGGGTGGTGGTGGACGAGGCACAGGCGATCAAGAACGCCGCGACCCGGCAGGCCGAGGCGGTCCGGTCGCTGCCCGCGCGGCACCGGGTCGCGGTCACCGGTACGCCGGTGGAGAACCGGCTGGCCGACCTCTGGTCCATCATGCAGTTCGCGAACCCGGGGCTGCTCGGCCCGGCCGCCACGTTCCGCAAGCGCTTCGCCGAACCGATCGAGCGGCACGGCGACGCCGAGGTGGCCGAGCGGCTGCGCCGGATCACCGGCCCGTTCGTGCTGCGCCGCCTCAAGACCGACCCGACGATCATCACCGACCTGCCGGAGAAGCTGGAGATGGAGGTGGTCTGCAACCTCACCGCCGAGCAGGCCGCGCTCTACCGCGCAGTGGTCGACGACATGATGGCGAAGATCGAGTCCAGCGACGGGATCGAGCGGCGCGGGCTGGTGCTGGCCACCATGACCCGGCTCAAGCAGGTCTGCAACCATCCCGCCCAGCTGCTGCACGACGGCTCCGCGCTGGACGGCCGGTCCGGCAAGCTGGAACGCCTCGACGAGATCGTCGACGAGGTGCTCGCGGCGGGGGAGAAGGCGCTGCTGTTCACCCAGTACGCCGAGTTCGGCGGCATGCTGCGCGGGCACCTGTCGGCGCGTACCGGCCGGGAGGTGCTGCTGCTGCACGGCGGCGTCGGCAAGGCCGAACGGGACGCCATGGTGACCCGGTTCCAGTCGCCGCAGGGGCCGCCGCTGTTCGTCCTTTCGCTCAAGGCCGGCGGCACCGGGCTCACGCTGACCGCCGCCAACCACGTGGTGCACGTGGACAGGTGGTGGAACCCGGCCGTCGAGGACCAGGCCACCGACCGGGCGTTCCGCATCGGACAGCGCCGCCGCGTCCAGGTACGCAAGTTCGTCTGCGCCGGCACCGTCGAGGAGAAGGTGGCCGCGATGATCGCCGACAAGCGCAGCCTGGCCCGCTCGGTGGTGGGCAGCGGCGAGCAGTGGGTCACCGAGCTGTCGACCGAGACGCTGCGCGACCTGTTCCGGCTGGAGTCCGGGGCGGTGGTCGAGTGAGCCCCGGTTTTGACGACTACGGTCCGCCGGTACGGGTCGAGGGCGGGCTACGGGCGCGCAGCACCCGGGGCGCGATCGGGCAGTCCTGGTGGTCCCGGCGGTTCGTGGAGGTGCTGGAGTCGTTCGCGCTGGGCTCCCGGCTCACCCGCGGCCGGGCGTACGCGCGCCGTGGGCAGGTGCTCCGGCTGGACGTGTCACCGGGAACCGTCACCGCCGAGGTGCAGGGCTCCCGGCCGCGTCCCTACCCGGTGCGGATCGGGCTGGCCGCGTACCCGGAGAAGACGTGGCGGCGGATCGAGGCGGAGCTGGCCGGGCAGGCGTTCTTCAGCGCCCGGCTGCTCGCCGGTGACCTGCCGGCCGAACTGGAGGAGCTGTTCGCCGAGGCGGGCGCGCCGCTGTTCCCGGCCGACGTCGACGAACTCGACCAGCGGTGCGGCTGCCCCGACTTCGCGGTGCCGTGCAAACACTTGGCGGCCACGTTCTACCTGCTCGCCGAGGCGTTCGACGCGGACCCGTTCCACCTGCTGCACTGGCGCGGACGGTCCCGCGCCGACCTGCTGGACCGGCTGCGTACGCTGCGCGGCGCTCACCCCGGCTCGGCCGGGACCGGCGGTACGGACCGGGCCGGCGGCGCGGATGGGATTGGCGGCGCGGCGCGTGCCCTGGCCGGGTTGCCGGCGGTCGAGCCGGACGACGAGCTGGACCGGTTCTGGCTGGCGCCGGTGGCGCTGCCGGACCGGCCACCCACGCTCGCCACCGGCCCGGAGCTGCTGTTGCGTCAGCTCGGGCCGCCCGGGGCCGCAGTCGGCGGGCCGGGCCTGGCCGAGCGGCTGCGCCGGGCGTACCGGGAGTTCGGCAGCGGCGGAGCCGCGTCCCCCAGGGAGTTCGGCAGCGGCGGAGCCGCGTCCCCCAGGGAGTTCGGTCGCGCCGAAGGCGAGTGTTAACAGGGGGCCCTTCCTCTACCGAATGCGTTAAGAAGGGGCCCTTCCTTACGCCTACAGCAAGCGGCGGCGGAAGCGCCACATCACCGCGGCGTTGGCGACCAGCACCACCGCGCAGATCGCCCCGGCCAGCCGCCCGACGAGCACTGTCATCGCCGGCAGCGAGGCCCACAGCACGATCGTCAACAGCATCATGTACCGGCCCCGGCGGCCCTTGGCCCGGTTGTTCAACCGGGCGAAGAACCGTGGGTCACTCTCCCGTAGATGGCGGGTGATCTGTTCGAACCTGCGCTGATCCTCTTGGCTGAGCATGGCGGTGCCTTCCCCTCACGGCTTCAGCGGTTCGGCGGCATACCCGGATCGGAGGCCGGTCACGCGCCGCCGCTGCTGCTGTTTCGGCGGGCCGGACAGGCGGAACGAGGTTCTCAGCGCAGGCTTATCCGTACCTTAAGTTTCGGTGAGGTGGTGAACGCGCCCGGCGGCGTCGCCGGGGTGCGAAACCTCGCATCCGGTCGGTGCGGGCCCGGGTCGTCCCTGCTCCGGAAGCCGCCGTGCGCCGGCCGTCGCGACCGGTCTCTCCCGTCGGTTCTCAGCACTGTCTTAAGTGCGCTCACGAGCGCGTTCGGCGCGCCTTGAGTGGCCGGGACGGCATGGCTACTTTCCCGTAGGCAACTTCTCCGGCAACCGTCGCCGCCCCTGCGTCACCCGACCCCCCGGGTGGCAGGCGTGCCGGCGCTCGAAGAAAACGGGACAGCTACATGGCCGACCAGAACGTGCCACCGCGTCGCCCCCGGGACGACCGCGGCTGGGACGGATACCAGCACCCCCAATCGGACGGGTACCGCGACCTGGACGCCGCACCGTACGCCGGCGGTCACCCCGCCCCGGGCCCGCAGTGGGTCGGGCCGAACGGTTTCGCCCCCGCCGCGCCGGCCCCCGCCGGCTACCCCCAGCCCGGCGGATACGCCCAGCCCGCCGGCGGATACGGCCCGCCGACCGGCGGTGGACTGCCCGACCTGGACGACGACGGTGACGGGGCCCCCAAGCGGGGCCGGCGCCGGGCGCTGGCCACCCTCGGCGGCGCCGTGGTGGTCGCCGGTGGCGCCGCCCTGGCCATGTCCCCGCAGGTGCGTGGCCTCTTCAGTGACGCGCCGGCCGGTGACGCCACCGGCACCGTCACCACCGACGGCAGCTCCGCCCGGCCCAGCGGCCAGCAGCCCAGCACGGTACGGACCTACACCGAGCAGAACGAGAGCTACATGGGCTCCCGGGCCGGTGAGGCGCTCAAGCGCAACGCGCCGTCCGGTGGCCGCCTCTACGGCAGCCCGGCCGCAGCCGCCGAGGCGACGAAGGTGACGGTGAAGACGGTCCTCGCCAAGGACCCGATCCGGCACCTCGCGGTCCGCACCACGTTCGGCGCCACCCCGAAGGTGATGGCCGACATCAAGCGGCTCGGCATCGACGACTGGCTGCGCGAGCAGCTCGAACCGGAGAAGATCGCCCCGACGAAGGCCGAGCTGAAGCTGGCCGACCTGCAGTCGCTCAAGCTCAGCCCGACGCAGCTGCGCGACCAGCGCGAGCAGCTCAACGAGAAGGGCGTCGACCCGGCCCGGGAGACGGTGGACGCCACCATCGCCCGGCAGATCTGGTCCGACCGGCAGCTGTTCGAGGTCATGGTCGACTTCTGGAACGACTTCCTGCACGTCGCCGCCGACTTCGACGGCGGGGAGAACTACCGCAACGCGTTCGACCGGGACGTCATCCGCAAGCACGCGCTGGGCAGCTACCCGGAGATGCTCGTCGCCGCGAACAAGCACCCGGCGCTGCTGCTCTACCTGAACCAGGTCGACTCGCGCAAGGACGCGGTTAACGAGAACCTGGCCCGGGAGAACCTGGAGCTGTACTCGGTCGGCGTCGACGGCGGTTACACCGAGAAGGACGTCCGCCAGGCCGCGCTGCTCCAGACCGGACGCGGCGTCGCCGACGGCAAGTACAAGTTCTTCGCCGAGCGCCACTACCTCGGCAAGGTGAAGATCCTCGGGTTCAGCCACGCCAACAACTCCGACGACCCGGTGGCCGCCGACAAGGTGATCGACTCGTACATCCGCTACATCGCGATGCACCCGTCGACAGCGCGGTACGTGGCACAGAACCTCGCCACCCGGTTCGTCTCCGACACCCCGCCGAAGTCCGTGGTGGACCGCCTCGCCAAGGCGTACACCACGAACAAGGGGCAGATCCGCCCGGTGCTGGCCACGCTGTTCAGCTCCTCGGAGTTCTGGGCCGCGGTCGGCCAGAAGGTACGCCGCCCGATGGAGTACCTGGTCGCCACGTACCGGGCGCTGGGTGTCTCGCCGGAGGCTGCCCCCGGCTACTCCTCCGGCGACAACCGGCGTACCCCGTTCGGGCAGGGCCTGCGGCAGATCCAGGACAAGATGCGCGAGCTCGGCCAGTACCCGATGGGCAAGCCCACCCCGGACGGCTACGCCGACGTCTACCTGGCCTGGACCTCGGCCGGCACCATGATCGACGGCTGGAACGAGGCGGGCGACCTGATCGCCGGCTACCGCAAGCAGTTCACCTTCGCCAAGCCGGAGAAGCTGGTGGCGAAGCCGCCGGCCACCGCCGGGGCGTACGTGGACGCGCTGGCCCAGCGGCTGGTGCAGCAGAAGCTCAGCGCCAAGGAGAAGAAGCTCGTGCTCGCCGTGGCCGGCGTGTCCGAGAGCGCCAAGGTCGACGCCACCTTCAACGGGGCCATCGCCGCTGTCGCGCGGACGATCCTCGCGTCCCCCCAGCACCACCTCCGGTGAGGCATTCGATGGAGATGACCGTGAACCCGTACCCCCTGCACCCCGAATGCCCCGACCTGCGGCGGCTGGCCGACAACCCGGCCGAGGCGCTGCTGCGCGCGGAGGCGGACATCGTCGCGGCCGAGAACGCCGCCGAGGCCGACCGGTACCGCCGGCTGGAGGAGGTCGAGGAGGCGCAGCAGGACGGCCGGGGCGTCACCCGGCGTACCTTCGTCGCCGGCGCCGCCGCGACCGCCACCGCGCTGGCGACCGCGCAGTTCGTCACCACCTCGGCGTCGTTCGCCGCGACGAAGACCGGCACGCTGATCCACGTCTTCCTCTACGGCGGGCTGGACGGGCTGAGCCTTGTCGCACCGGCCGACGACCCGGTGCTCGCCAAGGCCCGCCCCGACCTGCTGCTCGGCGACGACTCGCTGGCGCTGGCCCGTGGCTTCAAGCTGACCAGCGCGTTCGCGCCGCTGGAGAAGTGGCTCAAGGCCGGGCAGCTCGGCTTCGTGCCGGCCGTGTCCGACCCGCGGCTGTCGCGCAGCCACTTCCAGGCCGCCGACGCCTGCAACCTGGGCGGCCTGCCCGGCGAGACCGGCGGCCGGGGCTGGCTGGACAGCCTGGTCGACTCGCTCGGCAAGGGCACCGCGTTCCGCAGCGTCGGCATCGGCAGCACGCTGCCGCGCTCGCTGGTCGGCGTGAACGGCGCGATCTCCCTCAACAACGTCGGCGACCTGCGGCTCAACGGCGACGACAAGTTCCGCGCGGCCACCGAGAAGGCCATCCGTGGCCTGTTCACCGGCATCAACCACCCGGTCGAGGAGGCGGTGCAGGAGGGCATGGGCGCGCTGGCCACCGCCCAGAAGCTCGCCGCCAAGCCGTACGCCGCCGCCGAGGGCGTCCAGTACCAGGGCGTCGGCAACGCGTTCAAGCAGCTCGCCCAGCTCATCAAGGGCGGCGCGAACGTCCGGGTGGCAACCGTCGGCATGGGCGGCTACGACACCCACGAGAACCAGGGCACCCGCGAGGGCGGCCAGCTCTGGCGGCGGCTGAACGAACTCGCAGGCGCAATGGCCGCGTTCTTCACCGACCTGGGCGACCAGGCGGCGGACGTGACGATCATGGTGTCCAGCGAGTTCGGCCGGCGGGTCGGCTCGAACGGCGGCGGCACCGACCACGGGCACGGCGGCGTGGTCACCGTGCTGTCCGGCCGCAAGCTGGCCGGTTCGCTGCTCGGCACCTGGAACGGCCTGGACAAGCTGGACAGCGGCGACGTGCCGGAATACAACAACATGTTCAACGTCTACGGATCGGTCGCGCAGGGCCGCTTCGGCCTGACCACCGCCCAGGTGGACAAGGTCTTCCCCCGGCAGAAGTTCGCCCCGGTCAAGATCTACGCGTGACGTACCAGGACACCCACGCCGCCGGCCGCCGTACCGGGCATCCCACCCCGTACGGCGGCCGTCCGGCTGCCCCCGTACCCCCGGGTCGTCCCCGGCGCGGACCCGGCGGCCGGCGTACGCTCGCCGCGGTGTTCTGGCTGGGCCTGGTCGCCGCCGTCCTGCCGTGGTGGCTGGACACCCCGGCGGGAACGCTCGCCGACACCGCCGACCTGCTCACCGCGGGCGGCCGGATCACCGGGCTGATCGCCGGTTACCTGCTGCTGGTGCAGGTGCTGATGATGAGCCGGCTCGGCGTGCTGGAACGCGCGCTCGGCGGCGAACGGATCTCCCGGCTGCACCGGGACCTCGGCGCGACGCTGCTGGTGGCGGTGCTCGCGCACATGTCGCTGCTGGTGGTCGGCTACGCCCGCCAGGAACGCAAGACGGTGCTCGGCGAGGTCGGCGCGCTGCTGACCGACTACGACGACATGATCACCGCGTTCGCCGCGGCCGGCGTCCTGGTCACCGTCGCGTTCACCGCGGTACGCGCCGTGCGCCGCCGCCTGCCGTACGAGCTGTGGCGTCTGCTGCACGCGGCCAGCTACCTCACGCTGCTGCTCGGCTACGCGCACCAGTTCAGCAACGGCGCTCAGCTCTACGAGCCGGGCCCGGTGCGTACCGGCTGGATCGCCGCGTACCTGCTGGTGGTGGCCGCGCTGGTGTGGGGCCGGGTGGTCGCGCCGCTGGTGTTCAACCTGCGGCACCGGCTGCGCGTCGCGGACGTGGTGGCGGAGAGCCCGGACACCGTCTCGGTCTACCTGACCGGGCAGCGGCTCAACCAGATCGACCTGCTCGGCGGGCAGTTCTTCCGCTGGCGCTTCCTCAACCCCGGCTGCTGGTGGCAGTCGCACCCGTTCTCCGTCTCCGCCGCCGCCAACGGCCGCTGGCTGCGGATCACCGTCAAGGTCGTCGGCGGGTACACCGCCGAGCTGCGCGACCTGACGCCCGGCACCCGGGTCTGGGCGCAGGGCCCCTCCGGCACGTTCACCGCCGCGCACCGCACCCGGGAACGGGCGCTGCTCATCGCCGGGGGCAGCGGCATCGCTCCACTGCGGGCGATGCTTGAGGAACTGCCGCCCGGCGCGGCGCTGATCTACCGGGCGCGTACCCCGGCCGACGTGCTGCTGCACCAGGAGCTGGACTGGCTCGCCCAGGCCCGGCAGACCTCCGTCTGGTACGTCGTCGGCCGCCGCGGCGACCCCGGCCCCCGCCAGGTGATGAACCCCGACGGCCTGCGCCGGCTGGTGCCCGACCTGACCCGCCGCGACGTCTACCTGTGCGGCCCGGGCGGCCTGGTCGACGAGGCGGTCGCCGCGCTGCGGGCCGCGGGCGTGCCCCGCCGCCAGATCCACCTGACCGCGTTCGAGCTGTAGGAGAGGCACCGCCATGCGTCGCGCGCTGTTCGCGATCACCGGCCTGGCCGCCGGCACCACCGCGCTGGTGGTGCTCAAGGGCGCGCCGGGCGCCGGGCAGACCGCGCCGGACGTACCGGCCGCGCTGGCCCCCGTCGTACCGGGCGGCTCGGCCGCGCCCGAACCGCCGTCGCCCACCGGCTCCGCGCCCGCTTCCACCCCGCCGGGAACGCCCCGGGCCTCGGCGAAGCCGACGGTCAAGCCCAGTGCCGACCGCAGCGCGGCCAGCCGGGGCGGCACCGGCACGCGCACCACGCCGGCCGCGCCCCGGACCACTACCAAGAGCGCGCCGAAGGTCACCACCCGCACGGTGACCGGACCGTCCGTCACCTACGAGTACGGCTCGCTCCAGGTCCGGATCACGCTCAGCGGCAGCCGGATCGTCGACGCCACGGCGATCGGACTGCCGCTGGGCGGGCAGTCCGGGCAGCGCAGCGACGACGTGCAGGCCCGCTACAGCGGCACCTCCGGCGAGGTGGTGGCCCGGCAGAGCGCCAACCTGAGCACCGTCTCCGGCGCCACCTACACCAGCACCGCGTACAAGCAGTCGTTGCAGGCCGCGCTGGACAAGGCGTGACGGTGCCGGCTCGTGCCGGCGCCGCCGTCGGTCCCGGTCCGTCCGCCGTCGGTCCCGGTCCGTCCGCCCGGCGCGGCCTGCGCCGGGTCGAACACGTCATGGGTACGGCGATCAGCCTCGACCTGGCCGACGACCTGCCCGCGTCCACGCTCGACGAGCTGGCCGAGGAGACGTTCGGCTGGCTGCGCGAGGTGGACGCGCGGTTCAGCACGTACCGGGACCACAGCGAGGTGTGCCGCGTCGACCGGGGCGAGCTGCGGGCCGCCGACGCGTCCGCAGACCTGCGGGCCGTGCTGGCGGCCTGCGCCGACCTGTGGACCGCCACCGACGGGTTCTTCGACGCGTACGCGACGGGCCGGCTCGACCCGTCCGGCTACGTGAAGGGCTGGGCGGCGCAGGTCGCCTCGGACCGGCTGGTGGCCACCGGCGCACCGAACCACTGCGTGAACGCGGGCGGCGACGTGCGGGTACGCGGCCACGACGCGACCGGGCAGCCGTGGCGGATCGGGGTACGGCATCCCTGGGACGCGACGGCGACCTGTCTGGTGCTGACCGGCACCGACCTGGCGGTCGCCACCTCCGGCGTGTACGAGCGCGGGCACCACGTGCTGGACCCGCGCCGGGGCGTACCGGCGACCGGTCTGCGCTCGGTCACCGTGGCCGGCCCCGACCTGGGCACAGCCGACGCGTACGCGACGGCCGCCGTGGCGATGGGCGAGTCGGGCCTGACCTGGCTGGACCACCTACCGTCCCCCTGGCAGCACGCCGTGGTCACCGAAGACGGTCACCTGCACCACTCCCGCGCGCTCCCCACCCTCCCGCCTTCCTGACCTGCCCGCTGCCCCGGCCGTCGGCGCGGTGATCAAGGAGTTTGTGTCCTCCAGGGCGCGCTGGGCGGACACAAACTCCTTGATCAACCGGTGGGGGCGGGGCGGGGGCGGGGTGGGAGCGGGGTGGGTCAGCGGAGGGGGCGGTGGAGGGTGGCGGGGCGGGAGCCTGTGGGGCGGGGGCGGCCGGGGCGGACGCCCAGGGGGCGGGTGAAGCCCCACGGGTGCCGGCGGCGGCGGGGCCGCGCCGGCTCGGTACCGCCGGTGTGGCGGGCAGCGTCGTCCCTGGACATGGTCAAAACCCCCGCTCTGGCGCACACGCGCCCTCGCCAGGTTCAACGAGTCCGGTGCCGGGGAGGTCGCTGTCGGACACCCGTCCGGGTCACCGGACCGGCCGTGACCAGGAGGAGCGTCAGCGGCCCCGGCGGGGCAGCGGCAGGTGGCCGGGCAGCAGTTCGGTGCCGAACGTGACCCCGGCCGCGCGCAACGCGGCGATCAGCGCGTTCTGCACCAGATAGGAGTCGGGTAGCCGCCAGCGGGCGTGCTCGGGCGCGACCACCCAGCGCACCGTCCCCTCGGGCAGCCGGGTCGGCGGGGCGGGGATCCACGAGCCGGGTCCGTGGCGCACCACGTGGAAACAGTGCTCCAACTCGGGCCGCAGCGGGTCGCCGGGGCGTACCAGGAACATCCAGCGGCCGGTCGGGGTGACCAGCGCGGGCCCGCGTACGCCGAAGCCGGCGGGATGGGTGGCGACCGCGTCCAGCACCTGCCGGCCCAGGTGGGCGGCGACCTCCAGGACGTCGAACGCGCGCCCGGTGGGCAGCAGGATGCCGTGCGGGCGGTTGCGCCACCAGGCGGCCACCCGGGCCGGGTCGGCGCTGGCGGCGTGCTCCCAGTCCTCGAGCGCCGGGTGGCAGCCCACAGTGGGGCAGCCGGCCCGGCCGCAGACGAACCGGCTGTTCGCGAGGCAGGCGCCGGGGGTGACCGGCCAGTGGTGCAGCGCGTACCGCATCGCGACCCGGCGCAGCCGGACCCGCTCCAGCGGCGAGAGGTGAGCGACGCGCGGTCGGACGTTCCTCCACATGTCTGCCGTCCCCTCTGGCCCCGCCGGACCCTCCACGAAATAGCCCGCCGGACCGTCCACAAGATGGTCCGCCGAACCGTCCACAAGCCATACGTCGAAACCCGTCACTGCCGTAACCCCCGCTCGTTGTGCTGACGAACGGCCGGTGCAACTTGCACGAAAGCTACGAGAACTGGCTGGACGGTGGACGCACAACCTGTGCGATCGGCGCAACCTGTGGGACGTGGGGGGACCGGCCGGCACCGTGAGGGGGAGGGAGCGGGGATGGACGAACTACCCATAGGCCGGCGCGTGGCGTACTGGCGGAGTCGCCGCAAGATGTCCCAGCAGGTCTTCGCCGATCGGCTCGGCAAGTCCAAGAGCTGGGTGGACAAGGTGGAGCGCGGCGTCCGGCGGCTGGACAAGTTCTCCGTGCTCTACGAGATCGCCGACATCCTCCAGATCGACGTGCAACTGCTGCACGGCCGGGACCCGGAACGGCGTACCGACGCGCTCAACTGCATCGACCAGGTCGAGGTGGAGGAGATCCGCACCGCCCTGGAGCGGTACGACTCGATGAGCGCCTACTTCGACGCGGCACCCTGCCCCCCGCCGCTCGCCGACATGCGCAAGGCCGTGAACCACGCCTGGCTCACCTACCAGTACGGCCGGTACGGCATGCTCACCCGCGCGCTGCCCAAGCTGCTGCGCGACGCCCAGGCGGCGGACGCCGGCTGCGCCGGTGACGACCAGGTACGCGAGGCCGCCCACCTGCTCGGGCAGGTCTACCAGATCGCCTCCTCGGTGCTGCGCAAGCTCGGCGAGTGCGACCTCGCCTGGCTCGCCGCCGACCGGTCGATGGCGGTGGCCCAGCGGGCCGACGACCCGCTGCTGGCCGGCATCGCCACCACGAGGGTCTGCAACGCGCTCGTCGCGATGGGCCGCCCCCGGCCCGCGCTGGAGCTCAACGTCCGCATCGCGGGCCGGCTCGCGCCCGGCGGCGACAACGACGTCACACCGGAACGGCTCTCCGTGTACGGCCTGCTGCTGCTCCAGGGCGCGATGGCCGCCGCCCGGATCGGCGACTCGGCGACGGTGGACGACCTGCTCGCGGGCGCCGGTGAGGCGGCCACCATGCTCGGCGGCGACCACAACCACTACTGGACCTCGTTCGGCCCGACCAACCTGGAGCTGCACCGCGCGGCGGCGGCGGTCGAGCTGGGCGACGGCGGCCGGGCGGTGGAGACGCACATGCGGTTGTCGGTGCCCGCGTTCAACGCGTTGCTGCCGGAACGGCGCGCGCATCACCTGCTCGACCTGGCCCGGGGCTACTCCCAGATCGGTGACGTCGCCAACGCGGGGGACATGCTGCTGCGCGGCGACCGGCTCGCGCCCTCCGAGATCCGGTGCCGCCCGATCGCGCACGAATTGATGTCCGAGATTCTCCGTCGCACACGTGGTGCGCCGCCTCCGCCGATCGCGGAGTTGGCTGAGCACATGGGAGTCGGAGTATGAGCGATCCGCGCATCGCCAGCGGGCACCGGCGCGTGCTCTACGTCATCGCCTGCGGTTCGCCGCTGGCCCGTCACGTCGGCCGGCTGGTCGACCTCGCCCAGCGGGAGGGCTGGACGGTCTGCGTGGTCACCACGCCGGACGGCGCGAAGTTCGTCGACCGGACGGCGCTGGCCCGGCAGACCGGCCATCCGGTGCGTACGCACTACAAGAACCCGGGCGACCCGGACGTGCTGCCCCCGGCCGACGCCATGCTGGTGTGCCCGGCGACCGTCAACACGATCAACAAGTGGGCGGTCGGCATCACCGACACCCTGGCGCTCGGCCTGCTGATCGAGGCGCAGGGAATGGGGGTGCCGATCGCGGCCGTCCCGTACACGAACGAGGCGATGGCGGCGCACCCGGCGTTCCGGGCCAGCCTCGACCGGCTCGCGCAGTGGGGCGTCCGGGTGGTCTTCGGCGATCACGTCGTACGCCTGCACCCGCCCGGCACGGGTGAGCGACGCGCGGACGCCTTCCCGTGGGACGCCGGCCTGACCGCCCTGCGCGGCGCGGACCGGCCGGTCGCCCCGGTCGCCTGAGCGGTGGGCGTGGTTCCCGGGCCCGCCCGGGGACCACGCCCGGCGGCGGTCGGCGTGTACCGGCGCGGACGCCGGTAAGCTGGCCGCCCGTGAGCACAACCGTCGCCGACGTGGTGGCCGCCCTGGACCGCCGTTATCCGCCTGCCTGGGCCGAGGAGTGGGACCGGGTCGGCCTGGTGCTGGGGGAGCCCGACAACCCGGTACGCCGGGTCGCCTGCGTGGTGGACGTGGTCCCGGAGACCGTGGACGAGGCGCTCGACGCCGGCGCGGACATGATCGTCGCGCACCACCCGCTGCTGCTGCGCGGCGTCTCCTCGGTGGCCGCCACCACGTACAAGGGCCGGATCGTGCACCGGTTGATCAAGGCGGACGTCGCGCTGCACGTGGCGCACACGAACGCCGACGTGGCCGATCCGGGCGTGTCCGACGCGCTCGCCGCCCGGTTCGGGCTGACCGGGTTGCGTCCGCTGCACCCGCCCCGCCCCGGCTCGCCCGCCGCCGGTCCCGGCCGGGGCATCGGCCGTATCGGCGAGCTGCCCACCCCGATGACCCTGGCCGAGCTGACCCGGCTGGCCGCCGCGGTGCTCCCGGTCACCGCCTGGGGAGTTCGCGCCGCCGGGGATCCCGGGCGTATGGTTCGTACCCTCGCCGTCAGCGGCGGCTCGGGGGACGGCTTCCTGGCCGAGGCGACCGCGGCCGGGGTGGACGCGTTCCTCACCGCGGACCTGCGCCACCATCCGGCCGGGGAACACCTCGCCGCCGGTGGCCCGGCGCTGCTGGACGCCGCCCACTGGGCGACGGAGCGACCCTGGCTGGACGACCTGGCCGCCTACCTGGCCGCCGAGCTGGACGTCGAGACCGTGGTGTCCGACCTGGACACCGACCCGTGGACCGTGCACGCCGCCGCGCCCCGGCCGGACGACAAGGAGCTCCGACGTGAAGGCTGACCCGAAGGTGCAGCGCCGCCTGCTCGACCTCCAGGCGATCGACACCGCGCTGGCCCAGCTCGCGCACCGCCGCCGCAGCCTGCCGGAGCGCGCCGAGCTGGAGGCGCTGGCGCGTGAGCTGTCCGCGCTGGAGGACGAGCGGGTCCGCGCCCAGGTGGCGGTCGACGACCTGGACCGGGACATCGCCCGGATCGAGAAGGACGTCGACCAGGTGCGGGCGCGCAAGAGCAAGGACGAGGCCCGCCTGGCCTCGGGCAGCGGCCCGGCCCGGGAGCTGGAGGCGATCCAGCACGAGCTGGTCTCGCTGAACCGCCGGCAGAGCGACCTGGAGGACGCCGAGCTGGAGCTGATGGAGCAGCGGGAGACCGCGCAGGGTGTGCTCGACGGCATCGAGAGCCGGCTCGCCGAGACCCGCGAGCGGCGTGCCGCGACCGAGCAGCGCCGCGACGAGACCCTGGCGGAAATCGCCAAGGAGGAGGAGTTCAAGCGCACGGCCCGCCAGCCGCTCGCCGGTGACCTCCCGGCGGACCTGGTCGGCCTCTACGACAAGATCCGCGAGGACACCGGTATGGGCGCCGCGCTGCTCACCGGTGGCCGCTGCGGCGGCTGCCGGCTGGAGATGTCCGGCGCCGACCTGGCCCGCATCCGCAAGGCCGACCCGGACGACGTGGTCCGCTGCGAGGAGTGCCGGCGGATCATGGTCCGGACCAACGAGTCGGGACTGTAGCCGCCGTGGCGGTGCGCGCGGTCGTGATCGAGGCCGACGGCGGCTCCCGGGGCAACCCCGGCCCGGCCGGCTACGGCGCTGTGGTCCGGGATCCGGAGACCGGCGAGGTGCTGGCCGAGCGGTCCGAGTCGATCGGTACGGCGACGAACAACGTGGCCGAGTACCGGGGCCTGATCGCCGGGCTGGAGGCCGCCGCCGAGCTGGGCGCGGCCGAGGTCGAGGCGCGGATGGACTCCAAGCTGGTGGTCGAGCAGATGTGCGGCCGCTGGCAGATCAAGCACCCCGGGCTGCGCCCGCTCGCCGCCCAGGCCGCCGGGCTGGTCGGCCGCTTCACCGCCGTACGGTTCACCTGGGTGCCCCGGGAGCGCAACCGGCACGCCGACGCCCTGGCCAACGCGGCGATGGACGCCGCCGCGTCCGGTGCCGCGCCGGAAGCGAAGGCCGAGGCGCGGGCGGCGACTGTCGTGCGGGCCACCGGCACCGATCCGGCCACCACGCCCGCCTCCTGGGAGCCGCGCCCGACCGAGGAGGCCACCCGGCTGATCCTGGTGCGGCACGGCGAGACCGAGCGCACCGTGCAGAAGCGCTACTCCGGCCGGGGCGACGTGCCGCTCACCGAGCGCGGCCGCGCCCAGGCCCGGGCCAGCGCCGCCCGGGTGGCCGCGCTGGCGCCGTCCGTCGCGGCGGTGGTCAGTTCGCCGCTGTCGAGGTGTACGGCCACCGCCGAGGCGGTCACCGCGCAGGTCGGAAACCCGCCGGTACGCACCGACGACGACCTGATCGAGTGCGACTTCGGGGCCTGGGAGGGGCACACGTTCGCCGAGGTACGCGAGGGCTGGGCGGCGGAACTGGACGCCTGGCTCGCCTCCACGGCGGTCGCCCCGCCGAAGGGCGAGTCGTTCGTGACGGTGGCCGAGCGGACCGGGCGGGCTGTCGACCGGCTGCGGTCGGCGTACCCGGGGGAGACGGTGGTGGTGGTCTCGCACGTCTCGCCGATCAAGCTGGTGCTGCGCGACGCGCTCGCCGCGAGCGACGCGTTCCTGCACCGGCTCTACCTGGACACCGCCGGCATCTCGGTGCTGGACCTGTACCCGGACGGCGGCGTCGCGGTCCGCTCGGTGAACGACACCTCTCACCTCACGGACGTCTGACGGCCGTTCGGCGCATGCCGACGGCCGCTCGGCGCATCGACATCCCCCGATCGAACGTGACCCCTGTCACAGGGTCGTAGCCTCCGGCCGTCACATGGCCCGCTACGAATGCCCGGAGGGTGTCACATGGCCGCACCGGAATCCGAGGCGCCGGACACGGCGCGATCCAGGGCGAAGGACAAGAGTCCCTGGAACTGGTTGCTCTTCATCCCGATCGTGGTGCCGCTGATCCCGGCACTGTTCAACGCCGACTCGCCCCGGCTGTTTGGCTTCCCCCGCTTCTACTGGCTGCAACTGGTCTGGATCCTGCTCGGCGTCGGCACCACCACGCTCGTCTACCAGATGACCAAGAAGCGGGGTGACCGGTGAGCGCGAGGAGTGAGCCGGGCCTGCGAGCCCCGCAGTCGCGAACGAAGGGGGCACAGTGATGTGGCGGGACCACCTCACCGAGATCATCGTCTTCGCCCTGCTGTTCCTGCTGGTCAGCGCCATGGGCTTCGTGGCCGCGCGGTGGCGCCGGCCGACCGACATGGCCCACCTGGACGAGTGGGGACTGGGCGGGCGCAGCTTCGGCGGCTGGATCACCTGGTTCCTGGTCGGCGGTGACCTCTACACCGCGTACACGTTCGTGGCGGTGCCGGCGCTGATCTTCGGGGCCGGCGCGGCGGGCTTCTTCGCCGTGCCGTACACGATCGTCATCTACCCGCTGGTGTTCCTGGTGCTGTGCCGGCTCTGGTCGGTCTCGCACCGGCACGGCTTCGTCACCCCTGCCGACTTCGTCCGCAACCGGTTCGGCTCGCCGATCCTGGCGCTGCTGATCGCGATCACCGGCATCGTCGCCACCATGCCGTACATCGCGCTGCAACTGGTCGGCATCGAGGCGGTGCTCAAGACCATGGGCGTGACCGGGGACAGCGCGGTGGCCCGGCACCTGCCGATCATCATCGCGTTCGCGATCCTGGCCGCGTACACGTACCAGTCGGGGCTGCGCGCCCCGGCGCTGATCGCGTTCGTCAAGGACTCGCTGATCTACATCGTGATCCTGGTCGCGGTGATCTGGCTGCCGTACAAGCTCGGCGGCTGGGGCGCCATCTTCGACGCCGCCGACGCGAAGTTCCAGGCGTCACCGGCGCCCGGCGACGGCATCCTGCTCAACCAGAACAACCAGATCCAGTACGTGACACTGGCGTTCGGCTCGGCGCTGGCGCTGTTCCTCTACCCGCACAGCATCACCGGCGTGCTCGCCAGCCGGAACCGCGACGTGATCAAGCGGAACATGTCCGCGCTGCCCGCGTACAGCCTGCTGCTGGGGTTGATCGCGCTGCTCGGCTACATGGCCATCGCGGCGAACGTGAAGCCGCTGCCCGGTGCGAAGGAGGGCGCCACCGACGGCAACACGGTGGTGCCGCTGCTGTTCGACCAGCAGTTCCCGGACTGGTTCGCCGGGGTCGCGTACGCCGCGATCGGCATCGGCGCGCTGGTCCCGGCGGCGATCATGTCGATCGCGGCGGCGAACCTGTTCACCCGCAACATCTACAAGGAGTACCTGAAGCGGGACGCCACCCCGGCGCAGGAGGCGAACGTCTCGAAGATCACCTCGCTGGTGGTGAAGGTCGGCGCGGTGGCCTGCATCGTCTTCCTCGACCCGCAGTTCTCCATCGACCTCCAGCTCATCGGCGGCGTGATCATCCTCCAGACGCTGCCGGCGGTGGCGCTGGGCCTCTACACCCGCTGGTTCCACAGGGGCGCGCTGATCGCCGGCTGGGCGGCCGGGATGGGCCTGGGCATGTGGATGCTCTACCAGGTCGGCAACCCGGCGACCGGGAAGAAGCACTTCGCCGGGTCGGCGTTCCCACTGGAGAAGTTCGGTTTCGACACGCCGAAGACGATCTACGTCGGCATCGTGGCGGTGCTGGTGAACCTGGTGGTGGCGGCGCTGCTCACGCTTGTGCTGCGCGCCGCGAAGGTGGCCGACGGCCCGGACGGCACCACGCCCGACGACTACTTCGCCGACGAGGGCGACCCGCGCGTCACAGCCGACGCCGACCGCGCCGACTCCGCGCCGGAGCCCGTGGCGTGAAAGGAAGGGCCCCTTATTAACGCATTCTGCATAACAAGGGGCCCTTCCTAACACGCCTCAGCGGCGGCGGTTGCGCGCGTCGAGCGCCTCGTTCAGGCGGTGCAACATCTCCGCCAGCGTCTCCCGGTCCGCCTCGGGCCAGGCGGCGAGGATGTCGCCGTACAGCCGGGTGCGGGCCGCCCGCACGGCGGCCATCCGCTGCAGGCCGGCCGCCGTCGCGGAGATCACCGTGCCGCGCCCGTCGGCCGGGTCGGGGGTACGCGAGATCAGCCCGTCGCGCTGTAGCGCGGAGACCTGCCGGGTCACAGTGGAGCCGTCCAGGCTCAGCCGCGCGGCGAGCGCCGACACGTTCTGCGGGCCGGCCGCGTCGAGGTGCCGCAGGATCACGTACGCGGCGCGGTCGAGCAGCCGGTGCTCCATCGTGCCGGTGCCCCGGCGGGTCGCCTCGCCCAGGCGCATCAGCAGCGCCACCTCGGTCTCGATCCGGCCGAGCGTGGCCTCGGGGGCATGGACGTCATCGCTCATAGCTGTATGATACAAGGAAAATACCTGTACGATACAGCTATCTGGGAGGTTGCGGGGTGGATCGCCGATCCGAGCCCAACCGCAGTGCCATCTACGCCACCACGCTCGTGGCGTTCCTCGCCATCGCCGGCATCGCCGTCGTCGACCCGATCCTGCCCGCCATCGGCGAGGCGATCGGCGTCACCGCCTGGCAGGTCGAGCTGCTCTTCACCGCGTACATCGCGGTCATGGCCGTCGGCATGATCCCGGCGACGCTGGCCAGCGGCCGGTTCGGTTTCAAGCCGGTGCTCGTCACCGGCGTCTCGGTGGTCGGCCTGGCCGCGATCGGAGCCTCGTTCAGCAACGACATCGTGCAGCTCTCCGTGCTGCGCGGTGTCTGGGGCCTGGGCAACGCCATGTTCTTCGCCACCGCCATGGTGGTGCTGGTCAACCTGGCGAACGACAGGGAATGGGTGGTCGGCCTGTTCGAGACCGCCCTCGGCCTCGGCTTCGCCGTCGGCCCGCTCATCGGCGGCCTGCTCGGCGAGGTGAGCTGGCGGCTGCCGTTCTTCGTCTGCGGCGTGTTCATGGTGCTCGCACTCGGCGTCGCCGCCCGCAAGCTCCGCGAACCGGCTCACAAACAGCCGCCGGTACGCCTCGGCCAGATCTTCGCCACCTACCGCAGACCCGCGTTCGTGACGCTCTGCGTGGTCACCGCCGCGTACAACTTCGTCTTCTTCGTCGTCCTCGGCTACACGCCGCTGTTCCTGCGCCTCGACGTCATCCCGCTCGGCCTGGCGTTCACCGGCTGGGGCCTCGGCCTGGCCGCCGGCATCCTGCTGATCGGCCACCGGCTCGCCCACCGCATCGGCGCGGTGCAGACCGTCGGCGTCGCCCTCCTCGGCCTGCTGGCCTGCATGGTCCTGTTCGCCACCTCCACCGGCACCGCCATGTCACTGGTAGTCCTGGTGATCGCCGGCCTGTTCATGGGCCTCGCCAACGCCAACCTCACCGACCTGGCGCTCGGGCTCGGCTCCGCCGACCGGCGCGTCGCCACCGGCGCGTTCAACCTGGTCCGCTGGGGCGCCGCCGCACCCGCGCCGATCATCTCCGGCAAACTCGCCGAGCACAGCCTCGCGCTGCCGTTCTGGGTCGGCTTCGGAGTGCTCGCCGCCGGCATGATCGCCTACCTCGCGTTCGGTCACCTGATGGCGGCCGGCTACGGCGAACGGGTCATCTGGAACCGGGCCGCCCGCCGCGCCGAGCACGCACCGGAGGAGCCGGTGGGGGAGGTCTACTGACGGGTCCGGTCTTGCCGCACGGCGTCAGGTGAGCGCCCGCCACAGCAGGTAGCACCCGATGGCCGTGCCGAACACCACGATCACCGTCTTCAACACCACCTGCGGCAGCCGGCGGGCCAGCCGCGCGCCCGCGTACCCACCGAACAGGGTGGCCGGCGCGACCACCGCGACCGCCGCCCAGTTCACCGGGCCGAACAGGGCGAACACGACGAGCGTGGTCAGCCCCACCACCGCCGAGAGCAGGTTCTTCACCGCCGACACCCGGGCCAGCGTCGCGTCCAGCACCAGCGCCAACCCGGCCACCAGCATCACCCCGAGGGCCGCGCCGAAGTAGCCGCCGTACACGGTGCCGAGCGCGACCATGGTCTGGACCGTGACGGTACGGCGGCGCGCGCCCAGCCGTTCCGGATGGCCGACCAGGCGGCGCAGCGGACCCTGGAACGCGAGTACGGCTGTGGCGCCCAGCACGAGGAACGGCACCACCAGCTCGAACGCCCGCGCCGGGGTGGCGAGCAGCAGCGCGCACCCGGCGATCGTGCCGAGCACGGCCGTGGGCAGCAGCGACCACAGTTCCCGCCCGCGCGGTAGGTCCACCCGGCTGCCCGCCACGCTCGCCACGTACCCGGGAAAGACCGACACCGAGTTGGAGACGTTGGCTGCCACCGGCGGCAGGCCGGTCGCGATCATCGCCGGGAACGTGATCAGCGAGCCACCGCCGGCCACCGCGTTGACTGTGCCCGCGGCGAGACCGGCGGCGAGCAGGAGCGCGGCGTCGGAGAGATCCATGGTCCCCCGAGGCTAGTACGGCGCCGGCCTCGTTGCCGCGCTGGCCTTACGCGTCCCGTATGGGGTCTGTTCTGGCTTGGCGTGCTGCCCTGGCTCGGGGTGGACCGGGGTGGAAATGGCGGCGGCGGGTGCGTCGTTAGGATGAGGGCGCGACGGACGAGTCGACCGGGCGGTCGCGTCGACGGGCTCCGGCCCGTCGCCGAGGAACGTCCGGACTCCACAGGGCAGGGTGGTTGCTAACGGCAACCCGGGGTGACCCGCGGGACAGTGCCACAGAAAACAGACCGCCGGCCCGTCACGGGACGGTAAGGGTGAAACGGTGGGGTAAGAGCCCACCAGCACCCCGGGTGACCGGGGTGGCTCGGTAAACCCCACCCGGAGCAAGGCCAAGAAAGGGCCGTCACCGCAAGATGACGACCCGCGCAGACGCTTGAGGGCTGCCCGCCCGATGTCTGCGGGTAGGCCGCTGGAGCCTGCCGGCGACGGCAGGCCGAGATGGATGGCCGCCGCCGGTGCGCCTACGGGCGTGCCGGGCACAGAATCCGGCGTACAGGTCGACTCGTCCGTCGCCCACCAGCTCAGAGCTTTGATCAAGGCTCTGAGCTGGTTCTATGTCCGGGCGTCGATGGTCGTCGTTGGTCAACTTTGGCCGGCGTTTGACGCCCTGACGACGCCCTGACGCCCTGGAGACGCCCTGAGCGCCGGCTCAGTTGACCTCTCCTCGGCTCGGGTTGGCTGTGCCGCTGTCGGCCGTCTGAGGGGCCGCCGCTCGATGATTCCCGGCGGCTGTGGGGGAGGGTCGGGCACGTCCTGGCGGTGGAGCTGGTGCCGCAACTCGATGGCCCGGTGGCAAGCCAGTCCCGGGGTTGGACTGGCGCGGCAGCCGGAAGCCCCGACGCACGACCAGGCCGACCCGCTGGCTTCCGTAGCGGTCTTGGTGATCCCATCCGTGGATGAAGTGGGATGAGTGCGTGCCGGAGCTGCTGGAGCACCTGGGGGAGATGGGCCTGGTCGCGATGGTCAAGATTGACGGCGAACGGGAGCGCAAGCCCTGGACGGTGGTGGTCTCGGGTCAGCGGCTCCCTGGTGAGGCTTTCAGAGTCGATGGCCACAGCCTTGAGGACTGCCTACGCCATCTGGTCGCCGCGCTTCATGAGCGTTTCCCGGACGAACTCGCGCTGAGCTGAGAGCCGACTGTGGGGGCGGTGTCCCGGCGGCTGTCGGTGGCTCACCGCCCCGGCGCCGTAGGCGGCCGGTGCGGCTTGCCGCCGGCCGGGCTTGCCGCCCCGCACCGCGCGGAGCGCGGTGCCTTGATCCAGAACAGAGGAAATCGGCAGTGGCACGAGTGGAATTCTGTTCATGGGGCTGGTGTCGAGTCGTCCGGGTCAGCGTGTCAGTGCTGCTGCCGCGGTTGGTTCACGAAAGGCTAGCCACTGAATCGACCTTTTGGAGGGCTTCGTCTGGTTTTCCTGGTTCGAATCACTGCGGGCGTTGGGCGAGCACCTGTCCAATGTCTCCGTCCGGGCCGGTGGTAGACAGCCCGGCCATCACTTAGCTGGTCAGCGGCGAGGGCTGCATGGTCCTGATTCGTCGCTCTACGCCGGAGGCCGCTCAGCCGGGAAGGTCAAGACCACCTGCCGAGCGAACCCGAAAAGTGCAAACATCCGTCAGAAGCCTTCACGGATCGCTGCCGCTACGTTACTGATCAACCATGAAAATCCTCCGCCGGTACTGGGGTTTCCTAGCGGTTCTACTGTTGGCTGTCTTGTGGTTGAGTGGCAACACAGGCCCCGAGCTGCTCTACCTCCTGTCCGGCGGCGTCGTGATCTGGTCGCTTTTTCAAGCGCCTGCCTGGTGTGGTGCGGTGACGCGCAGGCGCGGCGTTTTCTGCAGGAACAACTCTTATGGACTGCTGCTTGGCTGCCATCTACGGGAGCATCGTTGGCAAAAGTTCAAGCTTCTTTTCTACTCGCACCGATGGGCTGATTTCAGTCGGGGGACTTGGGCGACGCCAAGCGCCAAGCTCGCCACCGTTTCTGGTCTCGTCGGGACCGTATCGGCCATCGCGACGGGCATTAAAGATTTCGCTCTGGGTTGAAGTCAGCGCAATCGTAGCTATCGCCCTCACCTCGGCCTCAACTTTATGGTGAACGTGCACAAACTGGAGGTAGTATGCCCCCCACGCAGACCCGCTACATCCGAGCGTACGTAGTGCACGGACGCACCCCGGGGGAGCTTCTCGACTATCCGGCTTTCTTTGAATGGCTGACACGTCTGCCGAGTAGGTTTACTAGCGTCGCTGTTAGCCGCGATGTGGTTCTCGCTATTGCCGGATCAGTCTTTGACGAGGATGGCGTTATTCATTTCAAGTTTATTAGCGGGAGTCCCGATGACCCGTCTTTCGTCTACGACGAGAAGACCGGGAAAGTCAACCCGGCGCGGATGGAGGAAGGTACATGGCTCGCTTCGCTCACCCGAGTTTCCGTTGTGCCCGAAGAGCGCCTCTTGCTTATTGAGAATCGGCGGCGTGGTGTGAGCGCCACCAACCTGGAGCGATACTTCGAGAACATTGCAAGAAGTCGTGAATTCTCACTCGATATGCAGATGGACCTTGATCCGCTCCCCTCGCCTTCGCTGGAGCGCGAGATCCAGGAACTGGCGCGAATTCGAGAAGCTGCGCTAATAGTAAATCGCCCAAACTCCGATTGGGATGACGCGCACGATGCGATCTCAGGACTAGCGGATGAATCGGGCGGGCAAAAAGCTCAAGTTGTGGTGACGGCGGCAAGAGGGGAGTCGCTAAGCAAAAACGAAGGGGTTCTTGGCATCATTCGGCGTCATCTTCAGCGCCCTCTTCCAAACCTTCGCAGCCTTAGAGTTGTTGGACGCCGATTCGGCGAGTCGATAGATAGGACGCTCACCCTGGAGAAGCATCAAGTCCGAAAAGCGGTCACGGTAGACCCACGACTGCCACAAGATCAGCAGGACGAGATCATCTTCGGAGTTACCAGGGAGATCATTGAAACAGCGCTACCGATTGTCCGAGAACGAGCAGCTCATCTAGAAGACGATCATGTCCGGTGATTTTGTCGTACCCGTGATCTAGGTTGATGCCATGACGGTGAAGACTGGCGGGAGACGGAAAGGGCTCTTCGGGTTCACGCGACGTCACCTTAGACCTCGTTTGGCCGATACTTTTTACCACCGTAATGTAGTGATGAGTCTGCTAATATCCGGAGCCCTGACCTTCGCCTCATTCCGCCTTTTGTGGCTGCCGGCGTTAACTAAAGTTGCAGTAAAAGACTTTGTAGCCGGGATTTTAGCCTTTTCCGCCTTGGGGTTTGGTGCCGCGACCTCTGCTACCATCTTGGCTTTATCGATCCCACGCGGACGCCTCTACTTCACGATGATCGTTAACGGCAAGAATGCCCCTCGTGCCGTCGTCCGAAATAATGACAAAGTGGAGGCTGTGAGTTCGACTGAAGCGCCGTTGTTCCCGTCGGAGCGATATGGCGCTGAGTTCCGATCGTTCTATGGTGATCTAATTTTTGTTTTCTTATGGACGATGGCTTCGCAGCTTGCGGTAGGTGCAATTAGCCTTCTGTATCTGGCGGTGGTGGGTGACCTTAATATGGTTGATCAAACGCACTGCAATAGGTCTCGACTGAGTTTTTTTATCATGACCGCCGCAGTATCGTATGCGATGTTGCAAATGGGTTCACTAATTCGTGCTGTGGCGGATTATGCGCGGAATCAAGAGCAGTACGATCGACGGGGTCTAGGTCTTTGAGCGAGGACTTAGGCGTCTTTTCCAATGGTTGAGGTAGAACCCTTCGCCATCCTCGCGGTGCGTCATCGACCCGACCTCGTGGGCGGGCCGCCGTCCTGCCGCCACATTAAGCGGACCTTGCCCCAATCGGACGGCCCGCCTTGAGAATGTATCGAAATGCGAAAAGCCTTATTCTTCCGTCTCAACTAGTTGGTAGGCTCTGACGACTTTCCTAACCGCCCCGTTCGTTCGGGTAACGATTTGCTTTTCGACTAGGAGCGAGCCAACCTTGACAACAAAGAGTGCCGCTAGTTCCGCGTCTGCGGCGATATGGCGGCTCCGTTCTTCTGATTCGGACCCTTGGTCAACCGCACGCTCGTGCCGGCGCGGGTTCGCATAGGTGCCGCGACCATGTTCGGTAGCCACCACCCGTTCCTCGCGCAGAACCGCGATGGCTTGACGGATTGTCCCGCGACTGGCCCGGAACTCCGCGGCGAGGGCGCTCTCCGACGGCAGTAGGGCGCCCAGCGGGATCACGCCATTCTCTATGCGCTCTCTCAGCTCGTCGGCGATGGCGCGGTAGCGGGGCTGTCCGTAGTGCGGGGTGGGCACCTGCTCACCGTACCTGGCACTTGTCTTACCAAGTGCCAACCAAGCGACCCGTTTCGACGTCTAGACAACTCGTCCACTTGTAGATACGTTTCTTTGTGTGCGGCCAGGGTGACGGCTCGTGTCAGGGGTGGTCTCGTGCTGGCCCTGGTCGCACCTGACGCGCGGCGTCCTGTCGGACCGGTTGCGGTAGCCGCGCGGACAAGTTGGCTCGGCGATACCCGACCCGTCCTGGTCGGACGGTGCGCCGTGCCTTCATTCGAGCCGGTGGCCGGCTGCAATTCCCCCGTGGTCGGCCGCCGGCTCTCTTCTACCTGTGGAGGTGCGATGTCCAACGGTCCTCATCAAGGCCGCCGGCTCTGCCTGTGTTGGCCCCGAAAGCGGTACCCGACGCGGTCAGCCAAGGGCAACGTCCCACCGGGTGCGTGCCCGATGGTTCCGCTGTCGGCGCAATGGTCGGTCGAGCAGGCATGGGAGTCGTCCGCGTTGCCGCATATCCCGCCGATCGTGAGAGTCCAGATCTACCGGGACGGCGCCGGGCGGTGGCCGCAGTGACGCCGACGAACAAGCCTGCCGGCGTCACGACCCATCCGGACTGGTGTGCCCCCGATCGCTGCGGTCACCTGGTGCCGCCGCTGATGACGGGGATGGCGCGCCACCATCGCGGTGCGATGCACCGGATCGGCAACGCTCGCGCGGGCGGCATGGTGGTGGCGTACCTCATCGGCGTCGACGCTCGAACACCCCTGATCGCGGTGCACGCGTCGTGTCGGGCCGGTGTCGGCTGGGCTGAAATGTCCCTGACGCAGGCCGTTGAACTGAGCGAGTGCCTACGCGGCCTGGTGGTCGAGGCGGGCGGAAATCCCGGGAGCCGTAATGACTGATTCAGAGCCCATGCCGGAGTACGCCCTGGGGTCGGTGACCGACGTCGTCGGATGCCCCGCGTGGTGCCAGGGGTGTGGGCCGAACGACCCGATGCACCGGGGGTTCCTCGCCACCGTCGGTCAGGAGCGGACGGGCTGGGTCAGCGTTCAGATGCTGCTCGACCGGTTCGGGCGACGGGACCTGGCCGTGAAGCTCGACGCCACCCGCGACGGCGCGACCCAACCCGTCCTGCTCGACCGGGTCCGTCTGGACCGGCTCATCTACGAACTGACTTACGTCCGCCTGGTGATGATGACCAAGGGCCTACATCTGGAAGAGCACGATGAACACCCCTGACCGCCGGCACACCGGCCGGCCTCCCTCCCCGGCCGTGCGACGGACCAAGCGGCCTGCGCCTCCGGTCGCCCCGATCCCAGAACGCCCAGCCAGGGGGACCACCTGGCAGACGTTGGAACGTCTAGGGGGTACGGTGGCCGGTGTGCAAGGTCGGGACTGGCGCCCTCGCTACCTGCAACTCGCGGAAGAGTTGCGGGCAAAGATCATGGGCGGCGAACTGGCTCCCGGCACCCTGATGCCGAGTGAAACCGAGCTTGCCGATTCCTCCGGCCTGTCCCGCACCAGCGTGCGTAACGCGATCCGGCAGCTCCGCGAATGGGGCCTGGTCCGCGCCGAGCAGGGACGCGGCACCTACGTGCGGGCACCCCGCCAACGGGTACGCCGACGCAACGCCGAGCGCTACCAGTGGGAGAAGGACCGGGTCCTGCTCGACGAGGACGAGCGGCTGAAGACCGGCGCCACCGAGCACGACACCGGCCTGACCGTCGACGACCTCAAGTTTCACGCCGAGTACACCCGCGTGGAAGCCGATATGGAGATGGCGGCGGCCTTGCAGGTCGACCCGGGTACGCCGCTGCTGCGCCGGGTCTACTGGACCTCCTCCCGGCACGAAAACGCGCCGCTGACGGTGTCCTACTCGTACCTGCCGTACGACCTGGTGGCCACGAACCCGGACCTGCTCGACGAGGGCAAGGAACCGTGGCCGGGCGGCACGCAGCATCAGCTCCACACCATCGGCATCGAGCTGGACCGGATCGACGACGAGATCCGCGCACGTCCGCCGTCGCCGGATGAGGCCGAACTTCTGGACATCGACCCGGGCGTCTCTGTCCTCACTGTCCGGAAGACCTCCGTCGACACCACCGGCCGGGTCGTCGAGGTCGCCGACGTCGTGATGCCGGGCGACCGCACAGAGCTTGTCTACTCCCACAGACTCCAGCGGTGGAAAACTTGACGCAGCTCGTCTCGGTCGTTACTCCGGTCCACGCGCCCAGCATCGAGCACCTTGCTGGCGCCTACGAGTCGTTGGCCAAGCAGGAAATGCCCACCGGGTGGGACTGGCAGTGGCTCGTCCAGGAGGACGGGCAGACCGGCGCCCTGGTCGACGCGCTGCCTGACGATCCCCGGATCAGTCTCGGCACCGGTCGCCCTGGTGGGCCTGGCGTCGCCCGTACCCTCGCGCTTTCCCGAGTGGCCGGTGACCTCATCAAGGTCTTGGACGCCGACGACCAGTTGACCCCGGGCGCGCTCGCCCGGGACATCGCCGCATTCGACGTGCACCCACAGATCGGTTGGACCACTTCACGGGTACTAGGGCGTGTTTCATAAGCCGGTCAGAGCCACTCGCAGATGATGGTGATGGTCAGGACGGCCTGGAAGCGGACGGCTAACTTGTCGTAGCGGGTG